>JAGZRP010000024.1 GCA_018381595.1 Bacillota bacterium | reverse complement strand
TCATGTCGCGATTCCCTCATTTTACTTAAGTTTGAATCTCACTCGCATAGCGAGTGGTTTTTTGTATCACCTCTACGGTGATACTTCCTAAAGGCGAATCAAACAAGTAGCATAAGTGGATATGCTACTTGTTTTTTAATGAAATATTATCTTCGTTTATTTGAGTTTTCGAATAGAAATTGTTTTTTATTTTTACATTTCTATCATTATTATCAGATTCATACACTTTTCTTTTGGCTAATTTTTCTTTATCCGATGACCAGGTGTGCCAAACACTGTGTTTGTTAAAAAAGACATCATCGTTTTCTTCTTTGACAGGATATAACTGATTTAACGCCACACCTTTTTTTGTTTTCCAAGCTTCTCTTCCATTGACACTAAAAAGACAAAGGAATTTTGCAGCACGGCTTGGGCTTGAAAATAAATAGTCTTGTAAAAATGTAACTTGATTATCCTGAACCTCTATGATTTCTTGCTCCAATAATCTCTGTTGCTCTTCTAAAATAGAACTTTTTTGTAAGAAAGATGCTTTTGAAGAAAACAATCCAACAGAACCTTTTAACACTTTCATTTCTTCCCCATAATAAATTCCTTTTGCATTCCATTTTCCATCTTTATTGGTGTAGTAAAAGGACTCTGGATATTTATCTACGTGGGAAATCAAATAACTCTTAATCTGTTCCCATCTTTCCATAGAAAACAATTCATCTTCAGGAATGCAAATAACATGTTTTTTCAAAGCTTCTTTGATTTCTAATTCATTCCCATCAAATTTCTTATAACAAACTATTTTAAATTGTTCTCCTATATACATTGTTGCTGTGATCCCTGATGCTCCAATCTGCTTTAAAGATACTCCATTCATATGATAAACATATTTTACATCAAATAAAGCATTTTTATATTTTGTTAATCGTGATTGAAAATTCAAATCAATCATTCTTGATGTTTTTGAGGAACTAAAATTTTTCTGTTCATAATAATATGGTTCTAGTATTTCTATTAATTTTGTATAAATTATATTCATTAACAACTTTTCTGTAAAAGAAAACATATTCTGTTCAAAGTTTTTAATTTCTAACTTTTCTAATTCGTTCATAAATCCATAATGAACCAAACGATTTCGAATTTGTTGATATAAACGATAGATATCCCACTCCTGATTGGTTATTCTATCCGTATTTTTATTCTCATCAAATAGTTCAATATAAATTTCCAACTGTTTCATACGAGACAAAAATTTCTTGCCTTCTTCGGTTTCATCCAAAGCTGTTTCTTCTACATATTTATTTTGATATGTGTTTTCTTCTCCTGCAATTGATACAATTTTCTTTTGTTCTTCCAAAATAGAAAATAATGCACTTTCTAAAGTGGTTAATGTTAATTGTTTCTTTGGATCATCACAATATAATTCTTTGCTTTTACTTGTAATATTATCTTTTTGATACGCATATCTTCCATACTCATAAATCTTTTTTAACCATAGAAATAAGTGTTGTAAATAGAAGGTTTTATCATCAACAGATAACTCATTTAAGTATTCATCTCTAATTTGAATACCCACTTGATATAATTCTTTTGCTTGAACCAATTCTTTTTCTTTTTCCTTAGAAATAGAAATCGTTAATATGTTTCCATCATAAACACCATCTTGTAAAATATAGACTAAAAATTTTCGAATGACCCAGTCTGATTTTAAAATACATAATTTTGTGTAATTTTCCAGTAACTCTTTTTTCTTTGCGTTGAGAGTTCCTTCTATAGAATTTTCTAATAATTCATAAAAGAAAGAATAGGAAGAAACACCTACATAAAATACTTTTGAAAAAATACCATTCCAAATAGAATCTGCCTCTTTTTCACAAAGTTTATATTGTTCATACATTAACTGTCCACTAATGACAATAAAATTTGCTGTTTTACTAAGTAATAGAGGCTTTAAATCAGCCATTAATTCATTTAGCTTCTCAGAAGACTCAATCTTGTCGATTTCATCAAAAATTAAGGCAACATGAATATCATGTTTACTAAATTCCTTTAAAACTTTTTTTAAATAATACTCAGCAATGTCATCATCATAAAGAGATTCTGTTTTTACAAGATAATTTGAAGATATATGTTCCTCTTTTTGAAAGATTTTTGAAAAAGAGGCTACCACATAAAAGATAATCAAAATAACAGAACTAATGAGTTGATACCATAAATTGTTTTTTCCAAAAACAAATATTACAAACAATAAAATTGTAAAGACAAAAAATAATACCATATTTTTTAAATTCCATGCCATTTCCGTCACAAGTTTTTGTTCTTCTCCCATACCTACTTGAGTCTGTTCTTTCATTTCATGAAATGTCTGAATATAAATCTTTTCGAGTTCTTCTTTTAATGGAATTAGCTTTGTCTTTTGACTCTGATATATATCAGAATCTATTAAGTTTTGATAGGTAGCACGAATGATTTTACGAAGTAAATTGGAATATGTTTTATAGCTAGCACAATTGACTGGAATGCAAAGAATATTAGAGTTTTGGCTATCCAGTTCAAACATCTTTGTGATTTCACTTTTCCCAACTCCACGATACCCTGAAATCATATAAGCACCTTTTACATCTTGTTGGATATAATTTTTTAACTGCTCATAAATGTTTTGGTTTTCAGGAATTAATTTGGTTTCCTTATTGGATAATTTTTCAAAATTGATTTCTAGTTTCATATTGCCACCTACTTACCCATATTTTACCATATCATAAAAGAAAAAGATATCAAATGATATCTTATTCGTCGTATTCAAATTCCCAATCGAGAATGCGAATATAGTCTCCTGTTTTCGCACCACGATTTCGTAATTCCTCTTCAATTCCCATACTACGCATTTTCTTAGAAAGACGAATATAGGCTTCCTCAGAAGAAAAGTTTGCAATTCTTACAAAATGTTCAATTTCTTTTCCACGGACAACCCATGTATTATCTTCTTTCGTAATTGCAAATGGTTCTTGACGTTCAAATTTATATACAACATGTTTTTTTGTTTTTGTTTCTACATAAAGTGGTTCTTTTTTAATATGGTCTAACATGTCAGCTAGGACATCAATTACTTTATCTAATCCTTGATTCAAAGCTGCACTCACTTCATAAATAGGCACATCTACTTTTTTTTGAAATGCTTCTAAACGCTCTTTGGCATTTGGTAAGTCCATCTTGTTTGCAATTACAATTTGTGGTTTCTTCATTAAATTTTCTTTAAAACTTTTTAATTCTTCATTAATAGTTACATAATCTTCATAAGGATCTCTTTCTTCAAATCCTCCCATATCAACCACGTGAGCAATCACCCTAGTACGTTCAATATGTTTTAAAAATCTATCTCCTAGCCCTTCTCCTAACGATGCTCCTTTAATTAAACCCGGAAGGTCTGCTACGACAAAAGAACGATGATTACTAGCTCTGACAACTCCTAAATTAGGTTTTAATGTTGTAAAATGATACTCTGCAATCTTTGGTTTTGCCGCACTAATCATTGATATAATCGTAGATTTTCCAACACTAGGAAGTCCAACTAATCCAACATCGGCTAGCAATTTTAATTCTACTTTTAATTTTTTTTCTTCTCCAGGTTCACCATTTTCACAAAAACTTGGTGCGGGATTGGTACGGGTTGCAAGTGCCATATTCCCACGTCCACCATGACCACCTTTAGCAATCACTGCTTCTTCTTTATTTTCTGTTAAATCGGCTAGTAGTTCTCCTGTTTCAAAATCAGTTACTACAGTTCCTACTGGAACTTTTACAATGACTGCTTCTCTACTTTTACCGTGCATTCCTTTTCCTAAACCGTTTTCTCCACGAGGGCCTTTGATTAATTTTTGATATCTTAAATCAATCAAGGTATTTAATCCTTCATCTGCTTGAAAGATAATGTCAGCACCATTTCCGCCATTACCTCCGAAAGGACCACCCATTTCTACATACTTTTCTCTACGCATTGCCATACAACCATTTCCACCGGCTCCTGCAATGACTTCTACAATTGCTTCATCAAAAAACATCATAACCCTCCTTGTCTTTTATTATTATACACGAAAGCATCAAAAAAAAAATAGTAAAGCTACTATTTTTTCTTTGAAAATACAGTACTAGCTACTAAAACTACGATAACTATCACTGCAACGATGATAATAATATTCATGTTTTTTGACCCTGACGTAGTCTTTTGTACAATGGCTAATATATTAAAATAATTATCTGGATCCATTAAAATAACTCCGCAATTAATAAGCACATTGGAATTAAATTGTAGAAAAATTTAGTAAACATCACCAAAACAATATTATCATCATTTTTTACATATATAATTGCTAAGGTTGCAGATACTGCAAAATATGATAATGCATCAGTCAGTAAATATGGACTATTCAAATCTCCATAAATCACATTCATCACCGCATATATTAAACTACTAATAATCACAAATAATACATTATTTGGAATAATAGAACGAATTGATTGTTTAAACAATAATTCTTCTGCGATCACTCCAAAGAACAATGTTTTAAATAATGTATATGTAAATGATAATTCTGATAAATCATAAAGTGACTGTGTATTATCATCAGCACCAGACATCGGAACAAGTATTTCAGATACAATTCCTACTATCATATTTACAACAAATAATAAAATAACACCCTTTATAATTTTGAAAATAAATTTTTTCTTACTCTTATCTAAATTGGTTAAGCTATCTTTTACTTCCTTCCAATATAAAATGACTATCATAAATAAGAAGAAAACATCTCCAGCAAACATGGTAATAATAGAATTCTTAATACTTAATAAATCAAATACATATTGAAAAAGATTACTATAAATCAAATAGACAACAAATAAACAAATTACTTTTACTAAATTTAACAAATTCTCTTTTTTCATAACTCTCACTCCTATCTTAAAAACATTGTAGCAAAATAGCAAAAAAAAAGCAACGCCAACTTTTTTTCATTTTCTATAAAAAAGGGGTTGCATTTTGATGTATATTTATTATATAATTAAAATCCCGGCACTTTTGGGGAGCACCGGGAAGTAGTCAATATTAACTAATTTATTTTCACAAACGTATACTATTGAATTTAGCTAATTTACTACTAGAAGAATCTTCTTAACCAACGCATGAATCTTCACCTCCCCTTTTTATTCTCTTTTCACACCTAAAGTATAACACCAAATTCATAAAAGTACAATACTTTTGTGAACTTTTTTCGCAGAAAAAGAAGTATCAAATCATACTTCTTTTTTTTACACTTATTTTACAATGGTTTTAGCATTTTTCAGCATAAACACTAACTTGTTTTTTATCTTTTCCAAGACGTTCAAATTTTACATAACCATCAACAGTTGTAAATAATGTATCGTCTTTTCCAATTTTTACGTTATTACCTGGATATATTTTAGTACCACGTTGACGGTATAAAATAGAACCTGAAGTTACGAATTCACCATCAGCAGCTTTCGCACCAAGTCTTCTACCAGCAGAGTCACGTCCATTCTTTGTAGAACTTTGACCCTTTTTATGTGCAAATAATTGGATATTTAATTTTAATAATTCAAACATGAGGACACCTCCTATTTTCTATATTTTATTTTTACATTGTTTGGATAATCTAAGATAAGTTCTTCAAAAAGTGCTAACATATTTTCTAATAACAAGTCAATTACAGTATTATGTTTCAATACTTGAATATTTACATGAATGGTATCTGTATTTTCTTGTTTTACAAGTAGCGCCTCTTGTTCTATTTTTAATATCGCATTGACTGTGGTAATTAAAATGCTACTAACACTTGCACAGACAATATCACGACCACTTACCTCATACTCCGAATGCCCATTTAAAGAGATTTCTTTAATGGCATCCTTATCATTTAATACATCGATCTTAATCATAATTATTTTAATTTAATAGATTTAATAACAACCTTTGTATATGGTTGACGGTGTCCTTGTTTTTTACGGTATTTGTTCTTAGGAACATATTTGAAAACAACAATTTTTTTGTTTTTACCATGTTTAACAACTTCACCTGTTACTGTAGCATTCGTAAGGTATGGATGTCCTAATGCACCATCTACCATTAATACTTTGTCGAAGTTAATTGTACTTCCAGCTTCAGCGTCTAATTTTTCAACGTAAAGTTCTGTTCCTTCTTCAACATAATATTGCTTTCCACCAGTTTCAATAACAGCTTTCATATTTTCCCTCCTTATCAATTGTAAGACTCGCCTAAAAGGTACATATCATGTTTTAAAACCTTGTTCGTGCGGTTGTAGCAACCAAGGGGTACTACACAATATAAGATTTTATCAGATAATCCATTATTTGTCAAACCATTTCTTCAAAATTTCCCGTTCTGTAAGCCAACTATTTTTAAAATAAAATAAGTGTTTTTTATCCCTCATCATTTGCTTGGGATATAGTCCATAAATCTTCTTATATTTTCTAAAAGAAAAAGGGTGCAAATACCGTTCTAACAGAAATTTAGAAAATGTATTATGAAACCGCATTTTTTCTTCTATTACCTTTTTTAGTAAGAAGATGATGAACAACAAACTCAATAGATGAAATGGGAAAAAGATAAAAATGAAAATAGATACCAGAAATGATAGATAAAAAATGATTTGATGGCTGTAATAAAATGGAGAAATGGTTTCTAATAGTAATAATACCAATTTAGAACCATCTAATGGATAGATTGGTAGTAAATTAAAAAAAAGAAATGAGTAATGTAAAAATGAAAAATAAGAATCCGTAATATAGTTTTTAGCAATAAAATAATATCCCATTTGAAATACTGGTCCCATGATTGTTATCATCAATTCTTCTCGAATTGGTTTGTTCAACGTTTCTTGAAAAACTGTTAAACCACCAAAGGGTAATACAATTATTTTTTTGATATGCCAATGATTTTTAAGTCCTGTAAGAATATGACCTAATTCATGAACAAAAAGTAAAGAAAACAAATAAAGAAAGGGTTTGATATATCCTGTCATGAGAAGAATTGCAAAACACAAGAAAAACAAGGGATGTAGATAAATTTTATTGGTGAGTTTTTCAAACATTTAAATATTTTTTATAATCTAATATCTGTCCATCTTTTTTAAATATAAAATATAAAGCTGTCCCATCTGCTTCTCCAATTGCACTTCCCTTTTCTACATAATCATATAATTTCACACTCAAGTTGGTCACATTTCCATACCAACAATCAATTCCATTTGCTTGCTGAATGATTAAAACATTACCATAACCTTCTTTTTTACCAGAAAAGACAACCATTCCACTTTCTTGTGCTGGAATTAATAAATTCTTATCTACTGTTAATTTTACCCCATCTTTATATTTCTCTTCTTTTTTATATTGTAATTTTTCGTCAAATACTTTTTCGGTTGGTTCTTTTACAAACGTATCAAAAAATGGAATCGGACTCCCAAAATACTTTTGATAAGTATGATTAATAGACGCGAAGCTAAAGTTTTTTTCAAATACATAATCATAAAATGTAGTTCGCAAGTTTGGATACTTTTTTAATGTAATAAAACAGATTAAAGTCACAATGACTGCTAATAGAAAACGAACCGAGAAAGAATAAATTCTATGTTTATGTTTTTTTATATAATTTGTTTCTTCTACTTCCGTTGGTTCTTTTTTCCGAGTATGATGTTTTTTCTTCATCGTTTTTCTAATTTCTTCTGGATCCATACTATCACCTAACTAGATATATGAAAAAAAAGAATGGAAGATTCCACTCTCTTAATCAATTTTTACGATATGGTGTTTTCGCGAAATATGATCTGTTATCGCATAAACAATAATTGCATAAATTACGTTCAATAATAGACTAGATGTAATTCCTCTTAGAAGTGCAAAAACAGAAAAATGCAAATAGCCAATTAAGATTAATGCGATAAATGATATTATTCGATAAAACGTGATAGCAAGCATTGTCATAATCGCAACATTAAAATAATTATTGGATAATAAATAATTCATTTTATGAATAAACCAAGCAGTAAAAACAAAAAGAAACAAATTAACAATCAAAGTATCTGTAAAAACAATATCATAAAATAAGCCAAGCACTGCTGCTGTTTTTAAATAAGAAATATGATCCTTTTTAAAATAAGGATATATGATAACAAGAGATACGATTGTAAAAAGAGGAATGAGTAATTGAGAATCAATAGAAATTAAGTTACTTACCATGCTTTCTAAAAAAAAGGATACAATCATTACAATAATTACTAACTGCATCTTATTGTTCCTTCCTTTTTAAAACAGTAACAAAACTCAAGTCATCATAATCCGCACTACTTTTTACCTCTACTGTTTTGGCTAAATCAAAATTATCAGTTTTAACACCCTTTACAGTTCCTACTAAAATACCACTTGGAAAAGAGTCTCCCATACCTGTTGTAGTGACATTCGCACCCTTAGGAATTTCTGTAATATCACTAATTCCTTCAATCATAAACGTCTTTTTCTTTTTATCATATCCTGATAAAAGCCCATATACAAATTTGTCTCCGACTTTAATTTTTACAGATATTTTATTATTCACATCATCACTTGTAATTAATTTAACAGTACTATTGAAATTTGTCACTTTTGTGACTTTTCCTATTAAACCTTCACTAATAATTACAGGCATATCCTTTTCTACACCATTATAACTTCCTTTATCAATTGTAATTGTATTATACCAATAACCTAAATTTCTATTGACAACGGTTGCATTCAAATAGCTACTCTCAGAAAGTGTTTTATTTAGTTCTAATGTTTTCTTTAAATTTTTCACTTCACGTTCTAATTCTTCTTTTTCACTGTGAATTAAGTTTGCTTCTTTTACTTTGGATTCTAATTTTTTATACTTTTTATATAAGTCTTGTTTATCCTGATACTCTTTGATTTTATTTTTTA
>JAGZRP010000023.1 GCA_018381595.1 Bacillota bacterium | reverse complement strand
AATTATTCCAAAAAACAATTCAAATTTAGAAGTAGCGTCTAATTATCAAGAAGATAGGGAAGCGATTTTAAGTGATATTCGTTATTTTCGTTTAAGGGGAAATTTCTCAAAAATATTAGTTGGGGCATATACTTTATTCACTGCAGCTGGTCTAATATTCTGGGTACAAGGCAATCCTGCATCAGTAATGGTTGGTATAGGCACAACATATATCGGTATGTCTGGAACTGCAATATCTTATGCATTAATGAAAGACTATGAATCAAGTGAAATAGAATCAGAAGAAGAATTAAAGAATTTAACAAGGTAAGCAATCATTGTTTCCTTTTTCTTTCTTTTTATTTATAATAAGTCGCAAGGAGATATGTATGAAAACAAATCAAATGATGAGACAATATAAAGAATTATTATTATCTTTATTTTGTGAAGCCTATCCAAACGTTGGGTATGATTATTTCAGTAATATTTTTGATAATATTATCTTTTTGATGCCATATTTAAAAGAGGAAGATATGCAATTTCTATATTCTTCCGAATTTCAAAACTATAATCAATTAGAAAGAGTTCCAAAAACGATTATATTAAATAAAGTTGGTGCTTTTTTACCACTATACTATATAGATAAAGGGGCAATAAAAATGCAGCGAATTGTTGTCTGCAATATGAGAGCAAAAGATGATCTATTTAATAATCAACTTCTACTGCATGAGTTAAAACATGCATTACTATATCAAACGGTTGGGAATTGTAAAAGGGATGATTCTATTTATATTTCCGAAAAAGTAGGATTAGGAATGTGTCATATTTCTATTGATATCAATAAACAAAGAAAATCGATTGTAAAAAATTGCTATTCTGAAACTTGTGAAGCTTTTACTGATATTGATGCAAAAAGAATGGCTCAGAAACTAATTGATAATCAAAATGAGATTTTTTCAGGGAAAGAATATCCAGAAAATCTAAAGAATGGAAAACATGGATATTATTTTCAAATGTTTCCAATGATAGAAAAAATATTTTCAAATTATCAATGTGAAATTCATGAAGCAGAAATGGAAAACTCTTCGTTATTTACTTTGGAACATTTTCCTTTCACGTTTATTGATAATCTAGAATTTTGTTTGGATAAATATTGGGATGAAGATATACAATTAAAAGAACAAATAGGAGATCGTTTCTATCATACATATGAGGAATATCAAAAACAAAAAGTAAAAAAATAGGAACGAGAGACTATCTTTTGTTTCTTTTTTTTGTCATAATTTGTACATTTTTTTTATAAGTCGCATAGATTAAAGTGAGGGGTGAATAATGTGGCCACATATAAAGAAATTGTAACCAAGGCTGTCATTGGAAAAGGGAAAAAATATTTCAAAAATAGTTATTCATTAACGCCAAGTGATCAACCTACAACCGTATTAGGATGCTGGGTGATTAATCATCAATTCAAAGGATACAAATCTGGAGAAAACGTTGGTGTCGATGGAGCATTTGATGTTAATATTTGGTATTCTTATGAAAATGACAGTAAAACAACCGTTGTGAATAAACGTATTGAATATAATGATACATTCCATGTGAAAACAAAAGAGAACACAAGTCTTACTGGAGATACAGATATTATTGTAAGAACATTAAAACAACCAACTTGTAGTAATGTTCAAATTGATGATACCGGAGTCATTCATTTTGATATTGAAAAAGAATTAGGAGTAGAACTTGTGGGAGAAACAAAAGTAAAAATTGCAATTGAAGATGATGAAGAACCATGGGAAGAAATTGAAGATGAAGCAAACGAACAAATTATGGAAGATATCGAATCTTCAGTGAATGAAGAATATATTCAAGAAACAGAAAATACAAATGAAAACGCCAATGAATAATTGGTGTTTTTTCTTTTCAAATCATTCTATTTTTGCTATACTGAATACAGATAATATAAGAGGGGATAAGATGAAAAAAAGAAATGGATTTACATTGATTGAGTTATTAGCAGTGATTGTCATTCTTGCAGTCATCGCACTGATTGCAACACCACTCGTTATGGGTGTAATCGAACGTTCGAAAATGAATTCAGTAAAAGATAATGCTTATGGGATGATAAAAGCAGCAGAAAATTATATGGCTAGTACCAATATGAGTGGGACACCAGTTTTAAATGATGTTTTATTTGAATTTCCAAGTGATACAAAATTAGATTTTAAAGGGACAAGACCTGAAAGTGGATATCTCATTTTAGATAAAGATGGAAATACGATTGTTTCCTTTTATCAATCAGGATATTGTGCTTCCAAAGAAAAAGACAAAAAGGAAGTTTCTGTCACGAAAGGAAAGTGTGTAGAATTTTCTGTAGAAGCACCAACTTATGATAAATATCGAGAAATCATTCCTTTTGAAGCTTTTCGTTTATCCAATGGAGCGAAAATAGAAGATGGAATTGGAAAAATTACAGCGACAAACGGTAAAATGGAGGTTACTATTTATAATTATGGAACAAAGTGGCAAGTAAATGCGACATTTCAAGCCTATGGAGGAGTTGCACCAAGTTGTCCATCTGGACACTGTGTCCTTATGGGAGCTGCTTATTATGATGAAAATAATCAACCATTAATATCAGATAATGGGCATAATGGAAATGGATATGCAAAGGAAACCTCAACGACTTCTAAAGTAACTTTGTCGTTCACAGGATATGATGGATATTCAGATAGTATGCATCACTTTATATATAACATATCTGGATCACCTACTTATGCACTTCCACCTTATGATATATATGAAGTTAGATTTACCTTAGATAAACCAGTATCTAAAGTAGTACCAGGAGGAATTGAAGTAGTTTTAAAAAGTGGAAAAAGTTCTGCTCAAATAAAGACAGTAGAATATTCAACCAACAAATCAACTTGGACCAAAGTAACTCCTACCTTATCGGGAAGTTCTTTCAAAGTGATTGTTCCAAAAGATGGTGATTATTACTTTCGGGTAACAAATACAAAGGGGCAAGTATCAAGTGCTTCAAGCTTAGTTAAAGTAAGAACCAATTCAAATGGAATTATGAACCCATAATGGAATATAATGTAGTGTTAACCAAAAATGGTTGACAGATAAAACACACTGTGTTAAAATGAGAATAAGAAATGGAGGGAAACACATGGCAGTTAAACTAAGATTAAAAAGAATGGGAGCTACAAAAAGACCATTTTATCGTATTGTAGCAGCTGATTCTAGAACAAAAAGAGATGGAAAAATTATTGAAAACGTTGGAACATATAATCCATTAACAACACCTGCAGAAGTTAGCCTAAATAAAGAAGCAATTATGAAATGGTTAAGTAATGGAGCTGAACCTACTGATACTGTAAGAAACATCTTAAGTAAGAACGGAATCTTAAAAGAATTCCACGAATCAAAGAAGAAGGCAAACTAATTTGGATTTTGTACCACTTACTGAATTTTTAGTAAAATCAGTAGTAAAAGAACCAGATATGGTGCGTGTGAAAGCTTTTGAAGATGAAGACGACAAAATCATGATTGAAGTATTAGTAAGTGTAGATGACATGGGTAGAGTGATTGGAAAAAAGGGTATGATTGCCAATGCAATTCGTACTATTGTTCAAGCCTCTAGTTATATCCATGAAAATAGATTAATTACAATTAATATTGATTCTTTTTAAAAGTAGAGTTATCTACTTTTTTTGTCAATCATTGAAAATTCGAACACATAAGTTTTTAAACTATGATAAAATGAATATAGAAATAGAAATGGTAGGGATATTGTGACCAAGAAGAAAAAAGAAAAGATAAAAATTGAAAATGCACGTTCTATGAAAATATCAGCAATTATTATTTTAGTAATCGCACTTCTTTATTTAATTAGTCCGGAAAAACAAAAAGAACAAATGAATGAAGTACTTCCAAACACGAATCCAGAATTGAATACTGCAAAAAAAATCACATTAACGGACACTGTCAAAAAAGAATATGAGGATTGGATCAAAGGAAATAATCTTGCACTGAGTGCGATCACAACGGTAACAACAAAGGAAGTAACCGATGAAAATAAATTAAAATTTATTTTAATCAAGTTAAAAAATAGTCATCCAGAGCAAACTTATCCATTAGAAGAAGGAAGTAATTATACTTGCGTATCAAAAGAAATCGTTACTCCTATGCTTTCTGATTATTTTGTCAATGCATTTTCTGATGCCTCAATTCCTAACTATGAAAAAGAAGAGGAAGAGGGTCCTGTAAAAACCGATACCGCATATTGTTATGTAGTAAAAGATAATTATGGAATTACCCTTCCAACAACATTAAAATCAATTACGTTGAATGAAAAAACAAATATTTATACAGTGACTTATACTTCGAATGCAGGAACAAGTATTTTTACAATTCAATTAAAAAATGCAAACGGTAAAAAATTAATTCAAGCCATGTCATTTATTTAAGTAAGGGGAATTTAGATGGAAGAAAACAGATTAGGAATGATTATTTGTGGATTTTCTGGAATAGGGAAAACGACATTAGGGAAAAAGTATCAAAACGTTGCAGAAATAGGACAGTCTTTGTTTCGAAATATTTATTTAGATAAATCTGCCTATACAATGGATAGAGAACATCGCAAAAATATAAGGGATGGAGTACTTCCAAATCCTGAATGGCCTATGAATTATGTAAATAAAATCAATGAGCTTCGTAAAACGCATGATATTGTATGTGTATTTACAGACCCAGAACTCATGGAAACATTTCAAAAGTTAGAAGTCCCATTTGTCATTGCACTCCCAGATAAATCGAGAAAAGAAGAATTTATCAACCATTTTCGTGAGCGTGGACAAGATGAAATATTCTGTAAAGAGGCAAGAGAAGCTTGGGATAGAAGAATCGATAGACTGCTTGCAATGAACGAAGATAAAATTATTTTAAAAGAAGGAGAATATCTGGAAGATGCTCTTTTACGATTATGGTATCATTTGTATTAAAATAAATAACAAGACATATGAAAAACTTGGTCAAACGATCAAGTTTTTTGTTATAATGAATATGGTGATAAACATGGTAAATTATCTTTTAACAACTTCATATGAAAAACATAGATTCCTAATTTCTGAAGAGCAAAATGAGAAGTTGGAACAACGTAAATTTTTATCTATCTCTGAATTAGAAAAAATGTTATACGGTAGTTATCAAGATAATTATCTTTTTTATATGTTAAAAAAAGGATATTTACCCTCTGTTGCAACAAAATTAAAACCTATTTTATGGCAAGTCACAGAAAAAGAAAAAGAATTGTGGGAATTGAGACAAGATCTGATTCAAAATCATATTATGATTCCATCTACCTATTTAAAAGAACAATTGAAAAAAGGGAAGGTTACCATTTTACATGAAAGTAATTTTTTATGTGACCATCGCTTATTAGAAGATTTAAAAAAAGAACAAATTTCAGTCGTGCAGGTAAATGATATGGAACTTGTTGATACTTTAGTTCCATGTACTACATTTGATACAGTAAGAGAAGAACTATGTGATGTAGCATCTCAGATCGTAAAACTGGTTCAGGATGGGATTCGTTTCAATAGAATTCATATTTTAAATGCATCCAGTGAGTATCAGTCCTATTGTACGCAAGTACTCGAACTATATCAAATTCCATACACGATAAACAAACAATTTTCTATCTATAGCTTTCCAATCATCCAGGAATTATTAGAACAAATGAAAGATAGTCATTTACCAATTCGCGAAATAGAAACTGTCATTGAGAAGACAATTCCAATGAAAGAGGGCGACAAGAAAGCTTTAGAATTATTTGCTGATTTGGTAGCTCAATATATTCATGAAGATGGAAAAGTGAGAGAGCTATATTCTATTTTAAAGTTTGAATCTCAAAAAACAAAGATAGAAATGGAAGTATATGAAAATGCTGTAACAATTGAATCAGAATTATATCTTGGGAATATTGATGATTATTATTTTATCGTAGGCTGTAACCAAGAAAGTATTCCCAATATCAAATTGGATATTGAGTATGTGAGAGATCGTGAAAAAGAAGTCATGAATATCGAAACGAGTATTCAAAAAAATAAAAGAGAAGAAGCAAGACTATTGTATCTTTTTTCTCATCTAAAACATCTTTATCTGAGTTTTGCAGAAACAAGTTCTTTTTCAAATTATACAATTTCTCCAATCATTCAGAAATTAAATCAAATCCGACCAGTTTGTATCAAAAAAGACGAGTATCATTATGAAAACAATTCCTATAATCGCTATTTACTTGCTGCATCTTTAGATACTTATTTAAAATATCATGAGAAAACAAAAGATTATGAGATGCTTTGCCATCGTGTTTTCATAGAAGATTATAAAAGTTATCAAAATCAATATCAGACTATCAACGAAAATGAATTACCACAGTATTTAAACGGAGAATTAACACTTTCTTATTCTTCATTAGATACTTACTTTCATTGTCCATTTCGCTTTTATCTAAAACATATTTTAAAAGTAAAAGAAAAAATAAAAGGAAATGCAACCATGATCGGAACATTATTTCACGATATTTTGTCAAAAGTATATGAAACAGAAAATATAGAACAACTGATTACAGAAAAGATAAACGAAGTAAAAAATAATCAGGAACTTTCGAAAAAAGAATTATTTTATTTAGAAAAATATCAATATGAGCTCATGAAAATCTGTACGCATATTCTTCATGAATTAGATAGAACGGAATTTCAAAAAGCAACGTTAGAAGAAACGTTTACTTTAGAACAAATAGGAACCCTTCACATCAAACTCATTGGTGTGATTGATAAAATATTAACACTGGAATTAAATGGAGAAGTCTATGCGATTGTCATTGATTATAAAACAGGAAATACCAAAGTAGATCTAAACCGAGTAGCTTATGGTTTGGACATGCAATTACTTATGTATCTATACTTTTTGAAACATACAGAAAAATTGAATCATCCAAAAATAGCTGGTTTCTTTTTACAACATATTTTGCCAAATGTCATGGTGTATAATGAAAAAAAGACATATGAAGAAATGAGAAGTGATTTCTATCAATTAGATGGATATGTAAAAGATAGTACGTCTCTTTTATATCATATTGATAATCAATATATGGAAAAAGGAATGATAAAAGGGATACGTGTGAAAAAAGATGGAACCTTTTATCAAGGCGCAAAAGTATTCGATGATGCGTTATTAGAAACATTATTGAATATGGTAGAAGAACACTTAGAAAAAGCAATTCATCAGATTGAAACATGTCAATTTGAAATTGCTCCAATCCGTATTGGGTATGAAAAAGTAAGTGAAATAACAGGGTGTGCTTATTGTAGTTATCGTGATATCTGTTTTCGTAAAATAGAAAATATCAGACAAGTAAAAGAATATAAGTCACTTGAATTTATAGGAGGTGAGAAAGATGAAGACAAAACCAATTGATAGTACATGGACGGATGAACAATGGAATGCGATTGCAACGAGAAATACTTCTATTTTAGTCAGTGCAGGAGCAGGAAGTGGAAAGACTGCAGTCTTGACAGAAAGAATCTTGGAACTATTAAAAGAAGGACACTCTATCTTAGACCTCATTGTATTGACATTTACTAATGCTGCAGCAAAGGAAATGAAAGAACGTGTCAAACAAAAATTAGAAGTTGCCATTTCAAATGGGTATCCAGAACTTGCACAAGAACTTGAAAAAATTGATTTGTCTAACATCTGTACCTTTGATAGTTTCAGTTTAAATCTTGTTAAAAAATATCACTATCTTTTAGGAATAGAAGATAATGTTCAAATTGGGGATACTATTTTTATCAACGATTTGAAAAAGCGATGTATGGAAAATACATTTCAAGAATTTTATGAAAAAGAAGAACCATTATTCTTGAAATTTTTAGATACATTTACAGTAAAAGATGATACCGATATTCAAAAGACTCTTTTAAAAGTTGCCAATACATTAACCAGTCGGATTCATATCAAAACGTCTTTAGAAGAAAGTTATCAAAATATAAATGAATCGTTTATTGAAAAACAATTTCTTTCTTATGAACAAGAAATTCAAACACAAAAGGAATTTATTGGGGAAGAATTAAAACAACATCTGAATACAGGCTATTCGCAATTATTAGAAGAATATCTTCTTAATATTCAAATGATTTATGACCCAATTCTAAAAGAACATGAATATGATGTATATGCGCCACTTGTTGCTTGCTTTTCACTTCCATCCTTTCCACGTTCGAAAAAGATAGATGAAGAAGAAAAAAACCAGTTAAAAGAAGAAATAGGCGGACTCAAAAAAGAAATCCAAAAACTAAAAGATTTATGTGTCTATTCCAAAAAAGAAGATTATATTGATGAAATTTTAAAAACAAAGGATACTGTTTTGATTCTAAAAGAAATCCTCATTACTTATTTTCATCGATTAGAACAAGAAAAGAAAAATTGGAATTATTATGAATTTCATGATATTGGAAGATTCGCAATTCAAATTCTAGAAGAACATGAATCGATTCGTAAAGAATTTCAAGAAAGTATTTATGAGATTATGATTGATGAATATCAAGATACGAATGATATAGGAACTTACTTTGTATCTATGATCCAAAATAATAATGTATATACTGTAGGAGATGTAAAACAATCTATTTATCGCTTTCGTAATGCGAATCCTAATATTTTTATGGAACGTTTTTATCAATTTCAAAAAAATGAAGGTGGAACACTTATTACGCTTTCTAAAAACTTTCGTTCTAGAAAAGAAGTGGTAGATGGAATTAACCTTTTATTTCAAGCAATCATGGATGAATTAATTGGAGGGGTTCATTATCACAATCAAGAAGAAATGATATTTGGTAATTTATCTTATGAAACTGTAAAAGATAAGAAAACAGATTATCAAATGGAAGTATTAGATTATGAATATCAAGACACCAAAGAAAAAGAAACCTATCGAAAAGAAGAAATAGAAGCATTTATCATTGGAAACGATATCAAGAAACGAATTGAGAGAAAAGAAAAAATAAATGATCATGGGAATTTAAGAGAAGTAACATATTCTGATTTTGCCATTTTGCAGGATAGAAAGACTTCCTTTGACTTATATAAAAAAGTATTTACTTATTTACAAATTCCAATTACGATT
>JAGZRP010000022.1 GCA_018381595.1 Bacillota bacterium | reverse complement strand
TTTCTTCTGTATATAATTCACCCTTTAAATTCATTACAATACATTTCTTAGAAAGTGCAATCACTGCAACTCCATAATCTTGGGTAATGACAAAATCATTTTCTTTTAAATAATTTAATAACACCATATCTGCGCTTTGAAAACCAGTACTTACGATTTCAATTTCTTTTTCAATATCTAGAAATTCATGAGAATCATCACAAATTAATAAAACAGGAACTTGATAATCATGACATAGAGAAATAATCTCTCTCACGTTAGGACAAGCATCACCATCTATAAAAGTACGCATTAGGCTTCCTCCAATTTAAAAATAGATAAATGAGTCACAACCATTAAATAACAAATAGAAACACTAAATCCTGCAAGAACATCTGTAAAATAATGTACTCCTAAATAAATACGAGAAAGTCCTACACACAAGATAATCATAATTAATAACGCATCTAGGAAATAGCGATATGTTTTATTTTTAATATAGTGATGTGTTAGATAAATCAAATACCCATATACTGCCATAGTCGCCATGGCATGACCTGATGGAAAACTAAAACCAGTCACTTCTACCAAATGTGGAAACAATGGTCTAGGTCTTGAAAAAATAGATTTTAAAACTAGATTAAGAAGAACAATGAAACCAGCATGAATGGGTAAAATATAGGCAAAACGATAGTTTCTAAATAGGACTAGGAGAATTAATAAAAGAATTAAAATACCTGGTACATAACCTAATTCAGTAATTACTTGAAAAAAGATTGTGACAGAATCATGAGAAAATAAATGTAAAAATTGATATACAATTTCATCAATCTGTGTCGTTGACTTTAATACAACCAAACCAGATAAAATCAAAAATAGTCCAACAAGGGAGAAAAATATCCACCATTTCTTATTCTTTTTCATATGATCACATCCATTCAAATCATATCATAAAAAAAGAAGTCTTTCTACTCCTTTTTTCCTATCATTTTATATTTATGATTTTCATTGGTAATAAATACAAGCAAATCAGAAAAACTCATAGAAATTGTTTTGGTATTGGTATTTGGATGCATCAATAATTTTTTTCCTTCTAACATGGAATCAATCAATATCGTTACAAGATTCTTATTATCATAAATAATACCAAGTGGAGTAACACTACCTACTTCTAAATTTAAAATTTCATGTAATTCTTCCTCTTTGGCAAATGTCAATCTAGAAATCTTTAACACCGTTTCTAATTCTTTCAAATCCGCCTTTTTATGATCTTCTAGGATATATAAGTAATAGTGATTCGCTTTATCTTTTAAAAATAAATTCTTACATCCACCCCCATGAATGGTTCCTTTGATTTGACTCGCTTCTTCTACGGTAAATACTGCAGGATGTTCCATTTCTTCATATTCTATATGGTATTCATCTAATACTGGATAAATCGTTCTCATAGAAGCTTCCTTCTTTCTAATCTTTTCCATATAGTTCACACTTAAATGATACTTATCTCGCAGTGTTTTTAAAACTGCATATAATCCCTTTTTATACTCTTTTAAATTTCCATTTTTTTGATAAAGAGGATATAGTTTCCTATATTTTTCTTCATCATAATTTTTTGCAAAATCTAAAAAACAAGAGCGGGTTTCCCCTCTTAAATATAAGGTACCAGGCAAAAAATAATCTACTGGTACTTTACTAGCTAAAGCATGCATCCACTCTAAATTTTTGTAGTTATCAGTAAAGTATGGAATAATTGGCATCATATGTACTCCAATGACTGCATTGGTTTCCTTTTTCAGCCTTCGTAAGGCACGAAATCGTTCTATAGATGGAGAAGCATTAGGCTCTAGTTTAGAACGTAATTTCTCATCTAATGTGGTAATTGTAAATGCAATATTTACAACCGCTACTTCTGATAATTCTCTGATTAAATCAATATCTCTTAGAATCAATGTTGATTTGGTAGAAATAATAACTGGATTCTTATAACGAATCATTAATTTTAGTATTTCTGGCATCAATTTCATTTTAGCTTCAATTGGTTGATAACAATCGGCAATTCCTCCAATATCAATCACCTCATGACTCCATTTCGGACTTGATAATTTCTTTTCCAACTCCTCTACAATATTTTTCTTATAATAAACAGAATGGAAATAATCACCATCTTCTAAATAACGATGGGAATAAATTGCAAAGCAATACTTACAACAATGTTCACAACCACGATAAGGGTTTAAATCATAAGCATAAGGAAGACGTGGTTTTTTAATTTTATTTAATGCACTCTTTACTTCTAATTCTTTATACTGCATGCAATCATTCCTCTCCTTATCATTATAGCACATATGTTCGCTTTATGAAAAGAAAAAAAGAATGATATCCATCCCCTATTCCGCATTTTTTGCAATATACTTTAAGATTTCACGAGTTTGTATTTCTTTTCGAATTGGTATCTCGTAAAAATCATTCATATCAAATACTTTTTTCAAATCCTTTTCCTTGGTACTTGTCGTATAAAGACTAACAATCGTTGCCGTTGTTTCTAACACTAAGTTTCCTTTTTCACTGGTTAATGAAAATTCAATGGTATTTCCATGACGTTTTTGAAAAGAAACCTTTCCATCATAAAACGTATCATGTGTCCAAGCACCGTTTCTTGATGTAGAAATTGCTACTTTAATTTCTTCTTCTGTATAACTTTTGTTTTCTAAGTCAAAAAGAGAATGAATATTAGAAACATCTAAAGTCATCTCAATGGTTCCATTTACAATCTCTTTTCCAACCATCTTCGGATAATAAGAAGTTTGAATCGAAATACTAACAAAACTTTTATCCTGATAATTTCTCTGTCTTAAATTACATTCAGAAAATTGAATTTGAAATGCTTCTTGATTTAATTTTAACATAATCTCACCTCATTCATTATAACATGAAAATAAAAAAAAGAAGAACAAAATGTTCCTATTACAAGTATTCTTCCATTTTCTCAATCCGATTTACTTTTGCAAACTTAGTTTGATAGACATAGTATAAACTAAATATAATACTAGCAATTGTTGCTGCAATCATATCTCCCATGGTATCATCAATACCGCTATCTAAAACATGTTGTGTATCACCACCTGTGATCATATCTGAGAAAAATTCAAAATATTCCCAAATACCTGCTATAGCAATACTAAATAAAATGATAAAAATAACACGAAACCATAATTTATGGTTGTTGAGCTTTGCCAATTTTAATACAAGTAAAGCAACAACCGAAGTTAAAAAGCCAGATATAAAATGCGTTAATTTATCAAATCCTTTTGTCTCAGGAATGTTGTATAAATTTAAAACACTTCCTAAAATAACAGAACAGAATGTAAATAAATAATAAACAAACTTTAAAGGTTCTGACATTTCATAGTGTAAAATCTTTTTGATAAGCCAAGGAGCTAATAGTACTGGTATCACAGCAAATCCAATCGCAAGACGATCAGTAACCCCTCTACTAATACGATCCCAAATATACCAAGTATCAATGGTAATGAATAAAACAATCATTAAACGATTTAAATATTTCATAATCTCTTCCTTTCCGTGTTCTTACTAAAATTTAGTATAACATAGTTAATTTAGAACTACAAACGTCTCAATTTCTTCTTTTTTCGCATGCGTAAACGTCTTCGATGACATATTACATAACTATAAAATATCAAAAATAGTAGTAATATAGATAATAATATCCATAATAAATTGGTCTGAATAAAAACATAAACATCAAATGAAATAGACTCCTCCAAGCGAATTTCTTGTTTCGCAAGTTCCTTTCCTTCATATTGAAATGAAAGGGTTCCTAAAAGAGTTCCTTTTTTCATACCATATTTTAATGGTGTTTTTTCCTGATAAACTTTTTTTATCTTAGAAATATCCATTTTCTTTTCTAAATACAAATCAATGTTCTCAGAGACATTCCAAGTTAATTCTTTCTTTTTTGTATATTTTAAATTGGGAAGTTTTAAAATAACTTCTCCCTTTTTTACAATAGATACATATCCATACTGTTCAAAATAATATTCATAAATGTTTTTCGCATCCATGACTGCTCCATTTTGTTTAGAAGAACCTAAGGTAACCAGTAAATACTCTGTATTATCATATGTTGCTACCGTAGCAAGACAATATCCCGCTGCATTCGTGAATCCTGTTTTTCCTCCTAAAATATAATCAATTCCTTTGATATTATAACGATTCGCAATCTTCTGATAACTTGGAATCCATTTAATTTTAAAGTCCGTTGTCGTATATGTTTTAGTTGTTAATATTTGATAAAAATCTTTATTTTTTAATGCATACTTTAATAAGATTGCAATATCGGCTGCACTAGAATAATGATTATCATCAGGTAATCCTGTCTCGTTTTCAAAATGAGTATGAGTCATTCCAAGTTCTTTTGCCTTTTCATTCATGGAATCAACAAACTTATCGATACTTCCCATGAGTGAAAGTGCTAACGCTTGGGTAGCATCCGCACCGGATGGAAATAATACACCATATAATAAATCTCGATAAGTTACTTTTTCTCCAATATGAAATCCTGCTACGGATGCATTTTCTTCTTTTAACCCCTGAAACATAGAAGATGTCATCGTAATCGTCTGATCCAAATTCTCTATTTTTTCTAAAGCAACAATCGCTGTCATAATTTTTGTTAAACTAGCTGGTTCTAATTTTTCATCTTTATTTTTCTGATATACAATTTTATCTTCCTTTAATTGATATAAAACCACACTTTTAGACGATATTTCAAATTCTGGAGCCTCTGCTTTCACAGATACCGTCCCTATTATACATAATAAAAAGAACAAACAAATACGATTGATATATTTCATAGACTCACGATACCTTTCTTATTGATTATATCATAAATCAAGGCAAACAAAAACCAGATGATTATCTAGTTTTTACAAATCCAATCTCAGTGGGTTCTAATTCTTTCAAAACATGCAATTTCCCGGACGGAGTAAACTCTAAAATGCGATTTATCATTTCAAGAATACAAAATTCACGGTCAGTGACAAAATCATAATATAATTCATAATTTTCTGAATCAAATAAAGTCATATCACCAAAAATATCATACATATTCTGACGAGAACACTCTGGATTAATTAAAAGACACATTGGGACCTGTTCATGATATAAATTAATAACTTCTTTCGCTGTTTCAAATTGTGGTTTTGATGTAGGAACTCCACCCATATAAATACAGTCAAACATATCTGCTGTCGTCATACAAGGATCCATTAAAATCGCATGACAGTAATCATCATTTTGAATGAATTGTGAAAGCTCACTGAATATTGTCCCATTTTCAAACTTTTCTTGATATCTAAAATAATCAATATTGGGTTCTTCCCCACAGTAAACAGGTTCTACAAATTCTAATTCTGAATTCACACGTTCTAAACATTCTTTGGTAAAATGTTGTTTTAATTCTTTTACTCTTGGCAAATCACTTTCCAATACAATAATTCTAATTGGTTTTTGCTTCATATACGACTCCGTTCTTATTTAAGGATTCTATCATAACACAATTATTTTCATTTATCAAATATCTTTTTTCGTACAATCAAGATTCCTATGATCCAACCAGGAATGGTGAATAATAGCGATTCATAATCCTCTAACTTTATACTATGATAACACCAAGTAAGAAGAAACCCAAACCAGTATAATAAAAAACCAAAGATAAATGCTTTATGAAAGAAAGGAACAAGCCTTGTTCGATTCATCAAAATAAGTACATATTTCGACACAAGTGCTACAACGCAAATTAAAATGGGAATAACTGCTAAGTTTGCTGAATCATTCGGATTATCAAAACAAAGTTGTAATAAATATAACATAGCTACCGTAGTAGTCAATATACTTATAATTAACGAAATTTTACTTTTCATATTATCACCTATATTTCATTATACAACAAAACATAAAAATAAAACTAGATATTTCTATCTAGTTGAATACTAAATGGTAGCGACGGAGGGGATCGAACCCCCGACCTTCTGGGTATGAACCAGACGCTCTAGCCAGCTGAGCTACATCGCCATTTCAAAAGTAAGCATTATAATAATATCATATCTACTTACATTTGACAATATCTTTTTATTAATTTTTCGAATTTTTAATAAATGAATCTATTCCAACTTTATAAATTCACCTATTGAACTATTATTTTTGAATATAGTTTAAAACTACAGTGATTTCTCTTGTAGGAATGGTTGGCATTTCTGTTACATTTCTATCCCACTCTACTTTTACTGTAATGGTATTCGTAGTTCCTGCTTCTAACGTTGTAGTTCCTGCACTTACTCCTGTTACTTCATAAAGAATCGCATTATTTCCATTCTCTTCTGGTGTAATTGTAATTGCATTTAATACCGCATCAATAGAACCATTATTAGTAACGGTAATATCATATGTCATGCTGTCTCCTGGTGCTTTTAATACCGTATCAAAAGTAGCAGTTGTTCCAGTATATGTTGCTGGCGTTTTATTCTCTGCACTTCCTGTTGCCGTTCCTTCTGTAATTGCTGTAATCCCAACACTCCAAGTACTAGTTACCTCAGCTGTCCCATTTACTTGTAGTTGTTGACTAATTAACGCATATCCAACTGACATCACAACAAGTGATGCGATTAAAAAGCCAATCACTGTATTTTTTCCATTTTTCATACATTTTCCTCCTATGATTATTTCCTATTAACTTTACTTTCCCGTTATAACAACATATGGGTCAGATTTTGTTCCTTCCCCCATATACTTCACATGGTTTGAAAGAACAATAACTGGATAAATATTAGATGTTTCTTCTTTAGAAACCAATTCTCCATTCACACGATAATATTGTTTATTCCCATCATGAATCAAGGTTCCTCCACTTTTATAAGCAATCATATAATTGTTCTCATCACAATGTTCAGATAACTCTTGCCATGTCTTTGGATTTTCTTCGGTTGCTAGATCAATTTGACAATTAGAAGAACTAGAAGCTCTTAAATAATCCACTGGACTTAAGGTCCCTTGTTTTAATAACTCACTCGTTTCCCCTATATTTGATAATAATTGTTTTCCTGTCAATTTTAAACCAGTAGGAATCATACCTGTCATATAAGATTCCTCTAATAGATAAGAACTCATCCCAAAGTTTCCTAGGTTTTCCTTTAATGCATCTTTTAATTGAAGATATGGATACATTCCTGTAAATGGTGAAGTTGAAACCAACATGACCTTTGTCGTATCATTGTTTGCTTGATAGTTTTCTATCCTCACAATTCGAAATTCTACGCCATCTAAAGAAACATAATTATTAGGATCCATTCCCTGAAATACAAAATGCTGTTTTGAAAGTGATAATTGGTTTTCACCCATTGAGTTCATTCCATAAACTGCTGCTGGCTGTTCTTTATATGCAATTTCACTTGCAGTCACCGGTTGTGATTTTTTTGAAACATGAATATTCATTTGTAAAGACTCTTGTAAATAAGAATATCCAATTCCCATAATAGATAAAACACCGACACAGGAAAAAATAATCAGTGTTGTATAGTCCCGCTTACGTATCTTTCTCAAAGCATCTACCTACTTTCCTATCTAATCATTATTTTACCATTTTTCATTTTAAAATACTAGTTATTATCAAAAAAAGAAGATATTATTCATCTTCTTTTAACTTTAAAACGTAACGATACAAGATGTTATCATGAATAATGATAAACCAAGAAATTTGATTCATAGCTGGTTCAAAATATAAAATTGGAATATGTAATTCTTCTTCTAAATCTATCATCTCATTAAAGTTCTTTACTTCGATGACTTGATAGTTTTCCATACGAACTGGACTATTTGTTTCAACAATAATATCTCCATATTCTTTTAGAATTTTATCTTTTTGTGTCTGATATTCATCCTTCTTTACCTTTTTAAATAAGCTATGAAGAATATATCCTAAAATCAATACTGAAATTGAAAACATTACAATACCAAGTACCATTTTTCCAGGATTTACTTTTTCTACATAAGTCTGAATCCCAGAAATATGTTTTGAAGTATCTTTGGTTGGCTCTCCTGAAATGGCGAACACTTCTTGATTTAATGGAATTTTCATAACAACTGTTTGATCTTCATGAAGAGAATTCAAATTATCTTTTAAATTACCAACAGTAATTACTCTCATCTGTACTTTGAGATAAGCATCAATTGTAAGTCCCATTTTTTTCATGAAGTCTTTTACATAATTATTATAATATTGATAATCCACTGTAAATTTTTCTTGAATATTGAATTGGCTTGTATTCTTTTGTTGTTTTGTAACTTTATTTAGAATTGGAAAGTTCTTAACCCAAACTTCAGCACTTTCTCCGTCTGCACTGTTTTTATATTCTCCAACAATAGAAGATGTAATCTCATATTCATAAGTCAAATCCAAAGCAGAACTTGCAGAATATGCATAAGTCATCATAATATCAAAATTATTGATTAACTTTGATATATATAATTCATTCATTCCCTGTGGATTCTTATCAATATACTCATTTGGCATTAAATTGACCCCATAAGTATATCCTTTCTTCATATTATAAGAATATAAAACATTATCATTTCTCGTACTTTTCCAAGATAGTGAATCAATCCCTATCTTTAAAGAAAAGAAAAGCAATAAGATAGCAATCACTACGAGAAAAACTCTAATAATTTTATTTTCTAAAATCTGTTTTAAATTACCCTTTTTATTTCCCATTTTATTCACCTATTTCTTTAAAAACTCATAAAGCAGAACAGATGGATATCCAGCTTTTGGAACAGAAAATTTCACAAGCCCATTAATTTGTTTCAAACTTACTAACTTGTCATCTGGAGCATTATTATTATCCCCTTTTGTCTGATAAACGATATCTCCGTTTTTATCTTTTCTCTTCTTCATCAAATTCCTTTTTTAAGTAACCCGCATATGCCGAAAATGCCGACGGAATGGCATAACGCTCCCTCGCATCCCAGGCATCCACAAAAATCAGTCCGCCTTCCCCGTCCGCTTTTTCTTCCGGGGTGCGCCCATTTCCTGACTCCGGTTCCCCTTCTGCGGCAAAGCCGGCTTCCTCTACCAGAATGGCATATCCGCTCATCCGCCACTCGATATGGGAAAATATGTGCTTTGCATCCGCAAGCTTCTCAATTCGCAGCGGAGCAAACTGCTGTTCCTTTACATAGGAAAGG
>JAGZRP010000021.1 GCA_018381595.1 Bacillota bacterium | reverse complement strand
AAGTAGAACAGCTCTTGGACAAGTAGCTATGGCATCATTCAAGAATCCAGAAGCATTAAAAGGAATAGGTGGAAACTTATTGCAAGATGGATCTAATACCGGTGGCGCATTGATAAGATCAGGAAAAGGCGCCGCAGCAACAGCTGATAATTCAGGTGGTGTTTGTTCTAATACATTTTTTGCTTGATGAACAAGTAGGTAAACACTTTCTCTTAAAGCTTCTTCTACCTCATCACTAGAAAGGGTAATGGTATGAGGAAGTCCTGTTACAAGGTCACGTCCTCTTACTTCCATTTTTTCTACTTTATCACTAGGATATACAGAACCAATTGTCATTTTAATTTCTTCTGCAGTACGATCCCCGATTAATAATTTGTATTTATCTTTGATATATTTCATAATATCGGCATCAAATGTATTTCCAGCAACTTTTACAGAACAACTAGTAACAATTCCTCCTAAAGATAGAATTGCGATATCAGATGTACCTCCTCCAATATCAATAACCATATTTCCACTTGGTTTTGAAATATCCATTCCAGCTCCAATTGCAGCAACTTTAGGTTCTTCTTCTAAAAATACTTTTTTCGCACCTGTTCGTTCTGCTGCTTCTTTAATTGCATTTTTTTCAACTTGCGTAATGTTAGAAGGACAACAGATTAAAATTCTAGGTCTAGAAAAGAAGCTTTTCCCATTTACTTTGCGGATATAATGATTTAGCATGATTTCAGTAATATTAAAATCAGCAATGACTCCATCTTTCATTGGTCTAATTGCTTGTACTCTTCCTGGAGTTCTTCCAAGCATTTCTCTTGCTTCTGTACCAACGGCAAGTGGTTTTTTCGTTTCTGAATCAATTGCGACAACACTTGGTTCATTTAATACAATTCCTTGCCCTTTTATATATATTAAAACATTTGCTGTTCCTAAATCTATTCCAATGTCTTTTGCAAACATTTGTCATCCCTCCAATACTTTATCTATTATATCACAAACTCCCTTTATTTGGTAGAAAAATTAAGGTTTCCGATATTTTTTTTGTGTTGATTCACCACCTCTAATATGTCTAATGTCTGTATGGAAATTCAGTATTTTTTGAATTTCATTATAAAGTGGTTTATCGATTTTATAAAGTCGTTCATGCAAATCCTTATGGACAGTACTTTTTGATACATGAAACGTTGTAGCTATCTCTCTTACAGTATACCCAGTTTTCAACATAAAATAAGCTTCATCCATCATTCTTTTATAAATTTTCGTATTCATAAACACCTCTTAATTCATTATATAAATGTGTTTACAAATTATACGAAAAAAAGAGCATTTGCTCTTATTCTTCTGTTATTTTTTTATCAAAATAATCATTTGGATTTACCGTTTGTCCATTATCAATGAGTTCGAAATGTAGATGTTGTCCTAACTCTTTTTCAACATTTGAAGTACCACTTTTTCCAATGACTTGTCCTTGTTTTACAACGTCTCCATTTTTCACATTTAAAGTTCCAAGACTTTGGTAAACACTAATCATATTATTTTCATGTTTGATTTCTACGATATTACCAAGTAGTTTATCTTCCTTCACACTTGTTACAGTTCCATCTAAAATAGATGTTACATCAAAGTTATCTTTTCCTCCAAAACTGATTCCACTGTTCTGTAAATAAGTTGATTCATAAAAAATAAGAGAATTTTCTTGTTTTGAAGTATCCGCTTTGTAATCATAGTAATCCTTTAAAACCTTAATTTCAGGGTCTGTATAAGGTCTCATGATAATAACATCTGTGTTTACAACAGGTACGGTATCATCAAAGATAGTTTTAGATACATAACCATAATGATCTTCATCTTGAAATCCTTCTTGGCTAACAAGACCTTCAATTAAGTAGGCACATCCTAGAACAAGTGCAATAACACCAACATACATAAATGGAATGACTGATTTTTTTAATCTTCTTTGTTTCACACTATCACCTCTATTACAAGTGTGAACAAAAAAGAGTTTTTTTATTCAATTTTTTTAATATCTATTCCCTGATAGTAATATTTTAAAATTTTTTGATAATCTGCTCCTTGTTTTGCCATACCATATGCGCCATATTGGCTCATACCAACACCATGTCCAAATCCTTTGGTAGAGACAATCACTTCTTCTCCGTTTTGTTTGATATCAAAATAAGTGGAACGAATGCCAAGAGCTTTATAAACATCGTTTCCAGTTAGTTCTTTTCCATTGATTTTTATTTTTTTAACACGTCCTGTTGAAGTTTTCGCGGTGACTTCTACACTAAGTGTTTGATTATAGTCTAGGTTTAGTTTTTGATAAAATTCTGTTAGTGTAAATGTTTTTCCATCTTCAAAAACTGGGGATACCTCTTTTTCCCAATCAGATTTCACACTTTTTAAATAGGGTAAACTTTCTTGAAAGACCTCCTCACAATTTTCTGTATATCCAGTACTAGTAGAAAAGAAAAAAGCTTGTGCGATTTGTCCTTGATAGGAAAGATATTCTCCTTTCGTTTCCAGTACTGCTTTTTTAATGCGATTCATTTTCTCATCGTAGTCATTTTTCCAACGAGTTTTTAGCTCCTCTTCATTATAATAAACTTGATTGGATACGGTATCAACAATATCATAGTCTTGTTCTTTTGCATACTCCATTTTTCTCATGACATAGGTGCGGGCAGCTACTGCTTGTGCTTTTAAAGCTTCCATTGGAAACGTAGTAGGCATTTCTCCTGCAAGCACTCCAACTACGTAATTTTCAAAGGGAACTTGCTCAATTGCACCCGTTTTTTCTCGTTTGACACGTACTATCGTATTTTTTTTAAATTCAAAGTGAATACTATTTTGTCTCACAAAAATAGATACGATAAGAAAAGGAACCAAAAGAATAATAAATGTTGTAATGATTATCTTTTTCATAACACTAGTATATCCAAAAAAATAGAAAAAATTTGTCGGAAGAAAAAGGATAAGCAACAAAATGTGCTTATCTTTTTTTATCCTTTATTTACAAGCGTTTTCAAATCAAAATAGAATCCGAATTTCAGATGTTTTTCTTCTCCTACTTTCTCATATTTTGTTTCCAAATGAATTCCGCCCAAACCTTCATAGAAATGAATTGCATTTTTGTTATCGGAAAAACACCAAATAATCATATTTTCTTTTTGCTGATCTAATAGTTCTTTTGCAGTTTCGATGAGCAATGCAGAGCCAATTCCCCGATTTGCTTCTTCTTTTTTGATATAGAGACTAACCAGTTCAGAATCATATTTATTCATATCTTCTTTCAAATGAAAGCAAGAATAGCCTAAAACTTCCTCATTTCTCACTGCAACTAAAACTAAATCTTTGTATTCTTCAAAACTACTAATATAACGTTGTGTTTGTTCATCATAATCTAATGTTTTTAAATATTTCGATGCAACAATTTTATCATGTGCAGTTCGCCAACCATCAATTTTTATTTTTGCCATTTGTGCCTGATCTTTTAGCTCATTTTTTCTAATAATATAGTCTTCACCAGGCGTTAGTAGATGAATTGCATCGTTCATATAAGATAGAGCAGTAATTAATTTTTCATCATCGAGCGCATAAGTAACACGTCCAACTAGTTCATTTTCATAAGGCCAACTAATAGACTGTCCTACTAAAAATCGAACTCTAGATGTTTTATAAAAGAAAATCAATAAATCTTTTTCACTGGTAATGACACGATTTTGATATTTCATACCCTTTAATTCTGTAAAATCTAAAATTGCAAAGAAAGCAGATTCAGGTTCTAAATTTTTAGGAAAATGAACGTGGGGTAATCCTTTTAAAATAGTGTTTGTCTTTTCCTCATCTTTGATTGTATTTTTAACTTTATCAATGATTTTATTTTTTGTAATTTCATCTGGGATAGAATCAATTCCGTCTACTAATGCTTTTAACAAAGAAAATTTTTCTTGGTAAATGGTTCTTAAATTCTGAAAGTAATCCTGATAAATCATTTTTCTTTCCTGACTGGGATTAAAAGCACCAGCGAGAGCTCTACCAATGATATCAGGAGCAGAATCCATTTCTTGGAAAATCCGATTGACTAATTCGCGAATAATCATTTCATCTGCTACAACAAAACCAGCTCTTAGGCTTGCCATTCCATAGCTTTTAGAAAGACCAAATAGAGAAATGGTATTACGAAACATTCCAGGAATGGTTGCAATTGGTTTGGCAATATTATTTTCATCATAAGATAAATCACGATAAACCAAATCATCAATTATAAATACGCCACGTCTGTAACAAACTTCTCCAATTTGTTTCAATCTTTCTACATCTTTTTCACCCATGACTTTTCCAGTTGGATTATTTGGGTTTGCATTTAAAAAAGCAACAACACGCGGGATATATTTCTTTCTTTTATTATAGACTTTTTGTAGTGATTCATTGATATCATCGATTTTATCTGCTAGTTTTTGGGGATTAATTAGAAAGTTGTCTTCTTTTTCTAATGGAATGACCTCGACTTCTGCCCCAGCACGTTCTGCACGGATGGTAAAAAGTCCATAATTGGGACCTGTTACTAGAATAACATCTCCCGGTTTTGAAATGATGTTGACAATCATATTAAAAGCAACCGATGTCGATGGCAAAAAAGTAATATTATGAACGGATAGACCACGGTCATCAATATCATCATAAGAATATGGAGATGTATTGACGAATCCTAAATCTTCAATGTAATCTAATAGAATCTGACGTATCTCATCAGAACCTTCTGTGTATGGATATTTATATAAGAATGAAGAGTCCAAAGATTTTTTCATTTCTTCAATAGAAAGAGGAAAAGGTGGATATTTTGTCGGATTTCCACTTCCTAAATCGATATCTGGAATGGTTGTGATATTCTCATCTCTTACTTCATAACCATAAAAATCAATTGCATCTGCAATACTTTGAACCGTAGGATTGAATTTTTCTCCATCCATTCTACCACCAATACTTGGAAGACCGAATCTTCTTTCCTTTAACATTGGATTTTCATTTAATAATCTATCAATTGCACTGGATTTTATTAACATCTTACTACCTCCTAAACTTATTATAACAAAAAAAGGCGAATCGCCTTACTGAATAAACATAGAATTCAAGAAAAAATCATAAAAGAAATTAACTACTAAATAGGATAGTGCAAGACTTATCATTAAATATAGTAATTTTGCTTGTAATTCTTTATTTTTTTTGAATTTGTTTGTAATATTAATCGAATCAAGAGCAAAGATAGATAATGGAACACAAATAATATATAAAAGTGTTTTAATTGTCATAGTTTTTAATTGCTTCTACTCTTCTGATATGTCTTTCATCGTTTGAAAAGGGTGTTGATAGAAAGGTATCAATGATTTCGATAGCGTCCTCTTTTTTTAAGTTTCCACTGAGCGCAATTACATTGGAGTCGTTGTCATTTCTAGTCACACTTGCCTCATTTACATTATCTACTTTTGCACATCTTACATTTTTAACTTTATTACAAGCGATACTCATTCCAATTCCAGAACCACAAATTAAGATTCCAAAATCAATTTGGTTATCGCGAATTGCTTCTCCTACTTGGAATGCATAATTGGTATAGTCTACACTTTCACTGGTATCAGTTCCGTAGTTAATCACATCAATCCCTTTTTCTTTGAGATATGGAATTAATTTATTTTTTAATAGTATACCATGATGGTCATTTCCGATTCCTACTTTCATAGATGTCTCCTTTCACTAAAAAATAACATTTGTTTTTTCTAAATCTTCAGGTTTTTTCATAACAAGTGTTTTTGGTTTAGACCCTAACTTCATTGATTCTTGATAGATATGAACTCCATCTGTTGTAACTAGATTAGTACCAACAGTTACTTGTTCCCCTTGTTTCATTTTAGAAATAGTGTTTTGGTCTAATGTTACTGTATATGGTTCATAAATTTCTTTACCATTTGTTGTTTTAATACATGCTTTATTTGGTTCGAAAAGAATAGGATTTTCCTTTTCTGGATCGCAAATAATATAATTTTGGGTTTTATCTTCATTTTTTTGAGGAGAAGAAATGAAATGAGAATCAATTTTTAACATTTTTAGGATATTATGAGAAATTGTTGTTATCTCCTCAGGATTCATATGATTTTTTTGTTCATGAGCAAAACGAGTAAGAATATCAAAAGCACGTTCTTCTACATTTGGATTTGTTGCACGATAAGATTCAATTTGTGCGATTAATGCAGGATAATACATTTGTAAAGAAGCATCGTTAATAAATTTTCTAGTACCTTGGTATGCATCATTTTGAAAAGGAGACATAGGCTCCTGAGCTCCTGAAAGTTCTTGTACTTTTTTATTAACAAATCCTTGTGCACGATTCATTTCCATTTCTTGATTGTTTTCCTTTAAAGCACCTGCTTTTTTCATGATCTTATCAATATTATCAGAAAAGGTTACAAATAAATTATCATAATTTGTATCTACTTGTTTTAAATAGTGATTAGAACATTCTAACAATTGTTGTTCTACCCCTTTAAAATTAATTTTTTGTACTTCAGCAGACTTACGTATTACTTCAATTAAAGTATAAACACCATCTTGGCAAAAAATCTCTTGTTTATTTTTGCAAACACGTTTTAGACGTGTATTTATATTCTTTTTGGTTGTTTCAACGCCACTCATAATAGTATCAATATGATTTTTAGTCTGATTTTTGTTTTCAAAATGAGGAGTCGATACTTCAGTGCTTAATGTTTCAGGCAATGTTTTTAAATAATTTTCCATATCCATACAACAAGAAAATAATTCTTGATTGGTATGTTCTATATGATCATTATGGCTATTTGTAAAAACACGGTTTACTTCATCAAAACTGAGTGTAATTTGGTGCTCCTTTAAAATTTTGAAAATAGATTCATTTAATTTTAAAGACTGTAATAAATTATTTTTTGTTAATTCTTGATATAAAGAACTAGCCGTTGTATGAATCGTTAATGCATTTTTTAATTCATAAATTGCTCCTACACTTGCCATATTATCAAACCCCTTTATTTTAAAACGATATTTCTACCCATAGTATAGCACACCTCTTTTGAAACATGTATAAAAAGTGCAAAGGAGAAAGTAAAGAAAACGTCAACACTTAAAAAGAAACTACCGGTTCGTTTTGTTGACTCTCAATATAAAACTGGTTATACTATTAGTAGATCTAATGATTCAAAAGAAAATGATTAGGAGAAGATAATAATGGAATTTATAGAATTAACCAAAGAAGAGTTCACCAATTTTGAAAAAAGTCATCCACATGGCAGCTTTTATCAAACCATTGGATGGGGAGAATTAAAACATCGAAATGGTTGGAATTATTATTTAGTGGGATTAAAAGAAAAGAATGAAATCAAGGCTGGAGCTATGTTGTTAGAAAAAAAATTACCACTTGGATTATCGTTTTTTTATTCACCTCGTGGTTTTTTGGTCGACTATCAAGATAAATCTTTATTAGAAACCTTTACAAAGGGAATCAAAGCGTTTGCAAAGAAACATCATGCCATTTTTGTGAAAATTGACCCTTATGTTGCACTACAAGAACGAGATATCAATGGAAATGTGATTCCTGATGGATTCAATCATCAGGACGCAATAGATAACTTAAAAAAATTAGGATACAAACATTATGGTTATACTTTGAATATGGAAGATTTACAACCTAGATGGGCATTTGTTTTAGATTTAGAGGGGAAAACAACAGATGAATTGTTAAAAGATATGGAATCAAAAACAAGACAATTAATCCATAAAAATGAGAAAACAGGAATTATTACACGAGAAATTGGGATTGATGAAGTCGATAAGTTTAAGCAAATTATGCAACATACTGCTGATAGAAGAGGATTTATAGATAGACCACTTAGTTATTATAAAAATATGTTAGAAGACTTAAAAGATGGAGCTAAAGTGATTATTGCAGAAATTAATTTAAAAGAATATATTGAACGCCTAGATGCAGAAATCAAAGAATCAGAAAAAATGATTTTAGAAAAAGAAAAAGCATTGGCTGACCCAAATGCAAAAATTAATCCAGATAAAACAAAGAAAAAAATCGAACAAGAAAAAGGAAATGTAGCACGTCTTTCTAAGAAAAAGAGTGAAGCACAAAATTTATTTGCAGAACATGGCGAAATCTTAACTCTTGGGGGAATTATTTTTATGATACATGGAAATGAAATTCTTTCCTTATTTGGTGGTTCTTATGATGAATATAAAGATTTTTTAAGTCCTTATTCTACCTATTTTCACATGATTCGCTATGGCGCAGAACATGGCTTCAAACGCTATAATTTTTATGGAATCAGTGGAGATTTTCAAAATAAGAAAAATGAATTGTATGGATTATATGATTTAAAACGCGGTTTTGGCGGACATGTTGAGGAATACTTAGGAGAATTTGATCTCGTGATGAATCCATTTATGTATCGCATGTATCATATTGCCTTTCCACTATATGGAAAACTAAAAAAGATAATTAGAAAGTAGGAATACGATGAAATTTGGAGAACTGACCGAAGAAGAATTTCGTACATATTTAAATGAAAGTGCCTTAAAAACTTTTTTACAGACACCAGAAATTGGAAAGCTAAGAAAAAAAGGGGGATGGGAAGTTGTATATTTAGGTGTGAAAGAAAATGAAAAAGTCATTGCAGCTACGATGTTAGTTAGTCAGAAAAACTTTTTCAATTCATATGAATTTTATGCATCGCGTGGTCCTTTATTAGATTTCCAAAACGAAGAACTCGTTTCTTTCTTTTTTGAGGAACTTCTTCGCTATACAAAAAGTAAAAATGGATATATATTGAGAATTGATCCTTATTTAATTTATCATGAACGTGATATTGATGGAAATGTCGTAGAAAATGGAGTAAATCACGAATCGGTCGTTTCTTTGCTTAAGAAAATTGGATTTAAGAGAAGGGAACATCCAGAACAAGTACGCTACATGTTTTCCATTGATTTGGGAAAAACAGAAGAAGAATTGATGAAAAGTTTTCGTTCCAATGTTAGAAACTATATTCGTAAAACAGAAAAAATGGGGATTACAGTAAAAGAATTAACAAAGGAAGAACTTCCCTCTTTAAAAAAGATAACGGAAGAAACAGGAAAAAGAAAAGGCTTTGTAGATAAACCACTCACTTATTATGAAGATATGTATGATTTATATCATGATCGTGGTGAAATTCGTTACTTACTCGCAACCATTCATTTAGAAGAATATTTGAACAATTTGAACGAAGAATTAAAGGAATATGAGAATACACTTGCGAATACAGAAGATATTCATTCA
>JAGZRP010000020.1 GCA_018381595.1 Bacillota bacterium | reverse complement strand
ATTACGGTTTATCTTATTACTTAAAGTAAAGAATTCACTTAAGAATAATTGACTCTCTAGTTCTGCATTTTTTTTTTCATTTGGAGTTGCTTATGCAAGTTCTGTTTTTAATTTTTGAAATAAATCTTTTGAATACTTCGTTGCGCTATCTGTAATGGTATAACCATATCCATCTGTAATTTTGTCTGCAACTTTTACTACTTGCTTTTCTTTATCATTTTTAAAGAATACTTGATATATTCCAAATCCAGTAACTAGTAAAATTACAAGTACAACCGCAAGTGCAATGAATAAACGTTTCTTTTTTAATTTTCTTTTTTTAGTACGTGTCATAACTTCCTCCTATTTATTCTTATTATAGTTATCAACCATTTTCTTAGCTTCATCTTGTTTTTTAATTAAATCATAAACAATAATAGAATCGCTTACATTCAGTACTTCTTCAGACATCTCATTATATTTTTTAATATATTCAATACTTACAGTATCTCCTTCATTTAATACTTTTCCTTCCCCTTTTTGATGGTTATAGTACATCTTATCCGTTAACCAGTTACCATCTGGGAAAATCACTACATTTTCATCAATACTGAAAATATCATGTCCTAATGCGTATTTATCTGTAAACCCAAACATATTACCAAGCGTTGGAAGGACATCATACATTCCCATAACCTTAGAAATTTCTTTTGAGTATTTACTATTATTTTCATGATCTTTTGACCAAATAATAAATGGAACTTTACGATTCAATTCATAGTCATAGAAATCGACTTCGTGGTAATTTGGATCATCACTATCCAAAACACTATCTGTATATGGATCATAATTATAGAAATATTCAAATTCAGATTTCTTTAACTTCGCATCATGGTCTCCATAAATTGCAATTACGGTATTATCTAAAATACCAGCTTTATCAAGGTCTTCAAATAATTGTCCAATCGCACTATCCGCATAGTGAACAAACTTAAAGTAATTACCTAATTTTGTTCCTTCCATATAAGGAGCAGTTACTGTTTCTTTTTCTCCCGTTTCAGGATTTTCTTTTTCATATTTAAAATCAACTGCAAATGGGTCTGGTAATTTATCAATATCCGAAAATGGTGTATGATTTGATAACATAATCAATGTTCCATAGAAATTCTTTTTGGTTTCACTGATCTTTTTAATTTTAGGAACTGCTTGTTTAAAGAATGATTTATCAGAAAGACCTAAACCAATTGTTTCATCAATTTTAAAGTCTTTTTTATAATTATAAAATTTATCATATCCAAAAGTCTTGATGTGAACCGTATCACGATTCCACATACTACCTTTATTCCCATGCATACTAAATGCATAATAGCCTTGTTCTTTTAAAATCTTTGGAATGGTTACATAATCTCTATCCCAGTAACTGATAAATACAGTTCCACTGGTTGCTGGCATTAAAGAAGTATTCAATGTAAACTCCGTATCACTACTTGTTCCTACACTTTCTTGTGCATAAAAGTTAGAAAAATAAAGTCCTTCTTTCGCAATTCGATTCAAATTTGGTGTTAATTCTTCATCGTTAAATTTTAAGTTCATAACAAACTGTTGTATACTTTCCGCATGAATCACAAGTAAATTTTTTCCTTTAAATACATCTGTGTATTCATTTTCCTTTTTCTCTTCACTATCACGTTTGTCATAATACTCTCTAAACTCTTTTGCTTTTTCATCATATCCAAAAAGTGGACTGATTTGTGGTTTTAAACTCGCAATGACGTCATTAATTTGATAAGTATAAATACCGAAACGCATAACAATGAATTCACGATTCCATTGTTTACCAAGTCTTGATATATCTACTGAATTTAGCGTTGAAATAAATACTCCAACAACAATTAATCCAAATACCATCGTATTTAATGCACGAACTTTTCCCACTTCAACTTCTGCAACACGTTTATAATATTCTCTTTTTTTCAATGCATGATTCAAAAAGAATAAAGCAAGTGGTGCCCAAATATAAGAAAAGTCTTTTAGTTCCATAACATTTTCTACAACCGCATCTGCAACATCCACAATTTGTAGCGATGTTTGTAATAAAGAAAGCGATGCGAATGATAAATAATTTGTGTAATACATAGAATTGATGACACAAAGTGCTGCAAAAAATATCGAACAAATTGAAAAATATTTAAATTGGTTTTTTGGCTTTAAAAAATATCCAAATGCTCCAATGATTACAACAACTGCCAAGTCAGCAATGATTGGAAATACATCAAAATAATTTTTAACGGTTAAAAAACGTAATAACATTGCATTTAAAACAGATGTTACAACGAAACTCAAAAATAAAATATTTGTTTTCATATAAGATTTTGAATAAGTTTTAATCTTTTTGGAAACAGTTTTTGAAGTTTCTTTTATTTTCTTTTTCATATTTCACCTCAATAATATACTAAATCAGTATAACACTAAATACATATTTCATCAAGTCTCAAAAAAGCCTGTTTACAAGAAAAGCAGGAAAAAAACCTGCTTTATTTTTCAAAAATATAAGGGTTCTGAATCGTTCCATCCCCACTTACTATTCTTACTTGTTCCTCTAAATATAAAACTGGTGCAACACGGCATTGTGCCTTTGTTGATAAATCTCTTCCTATATATCCATTTGTATAAATATGAAATACACTAGAAGCTAAATCTGATCTGGGAGTAATAAAGCAAAGCGCATCAGATAATAATAACCAATTCCCATCACGACTACAGTTTTCATTATCTCCATATTGCCATAATGTACTAACCTCACAATTTTCTCTTGCTGCATATCCATAATCACTTATATATGGAATTCCTATATATTCTTTTGTTTCATACGCTCTAGGGCATGTTGAACCTGAAGAACATTGAAATATTTCTGTTCCACGTTCTACAGAATATGCGTTTTCCTTAGTAGAAGGAACGAATGAAGAACCTCCTAAATAATAAGGATAACGTGCAACCATACTTTTCGCAGATTCCTGGAAAGATTGATAAAAATTAGTATTTAAATATTTTTTTAGAGTTGAATCTCTCCAATCATTATTTTTATTTTCGTTCCATACTGATAGAAATGTATCATTTTTAATTAATTTGATTTTTCCTTGAAAAATTCCAATAATTCACCATGATTGATTATTAAACGATACATAATTTTTTACTTCATTGTTACCACCACGATATCTAATATTCCCATAATCATCTGTGAACAAACCATCCGTATTATTTTCAATATTCTTACTAGCAATTTGCTTACTTGCTTCCTTTGTAGAAACACTAGCATAACACTTATGTTTTTGATAAGGCTCAACTTGGAAATCTTTTTCAAAAGAATCTTTTTTTACACACCAACTATCATTATAAATTGCAATTTCACCTTGACTATTAATTTGAACAATTCCTTATTTTAAGTCTCCCCCTTTATACTTCAATCGTCTAGAATCCGGTAAAATAATTTCTTCTCCAGAATAGACATCCTCCTCCAACATTTTTTCTGCAACATAATTTTCAGCTGCTTTTAAAATACCAAATGCAGTATCTTTAAATGCATTTTTCTTGGCTTTCGTAATTGTTCCCATAATTAATGGCGTTGCGATTAAGGCAATCACTGCAAGTATCACAATCACTGCAAGTAATTCAATTAATGTAAATCCTTTTTCTTTTTTCATATTTGTACTACCTCTCTATTGATTCCCTTTGATATTTACTCACTTACTACCTGAATATCTCCATTAGGATGATGTACAACTCCTGTTACAAATGCACCTGTGGATGTCGTTCCTGTGATAAGTCCCCAGTCAAAAGCTCTTCCCGTTTTATTGATAATTTTTTGGAAATGATCATTTGTCGGGCTTAATCGTAACACATCTGTTCCAATATTCGTCACTGTAGAAGGAATCCTGATTTCTGTAAATTGGTGCTCTGACAAAGAAAAATCATGCATAATTTTTAATCCTTCATTCAATATTACTTCTTCTCGATTTGTAAGAGACCAACTTAACAATACTTCTATCAGTGAAGGAACATTTACCTTTTTGTCAGCCCCTGCATAACTATTTAACACTTTCCTATCTTCAAGACCATCAACAGTTCTGTGATAAATCCAAGCTTTTTCTTCTGGCATATTATTCGAAATAAAATTAGCACCTGAATAGGTATATTCATTTTTCGGAAAAATAATTTCATTTAAATTATTTCCCATAAAACTTCCCCATTCCATGCGTTCCACACTGTTTGGAATTCGAACTTTTGTAAGTTTCATCCACCTAAAAGCATAACTATCTATTTTCACAACTAATTTTCCATTAATTGTTTCTGGAATATTCACAATGGTATTAGTTGGTCCCTTATATTTTTTAATTGATATTTTACCATTATCCAATACTTCTGTTTCAAATTCATTTGCGTCTGTTGGAATTCCATAAACCCCGTTATAAGTATAAAGCTTATCACAATTCCCTTTGAAACTTAATATCTCTTTATCTGATTCATTTTTGTAATAACAACTATCTCCATAAACTGCTTTGATATTCACAGATCCGTCTTTTGTAATCATCACTTCCCCATTTATTTTACTTCCTTTATAATTTAATTTATCTTGATTTGTTAAATTAATGAACTCTCCAGGATAACTATTTTCACTTTCTAATAACTTTTCTCCTACATATTGTTCTGCACTTTTGAGAACTCCATACATACTATCTTTGAAGCTATTGATTTTCGCTTTCGTAATGGTGCCCATGATTAATGGCGTTGCGATTAAGGCAATCACTGCAAGTATCACAATCACAGCTAATAATTCAATTAATGTAAATCCTTGTTTCTTTTTCATGTTTTTACTACCTCTCTATCTTGTCATTTTATCACATATTTTCCTTTATTTATATAGGATTTTTGTTGTGAAAGTATGCCAAAAAACGAGATAATTTGCACACAGCAAAAAAGTTGTTTCCACCATGAAAACAACTTATATGTCTATTTTTTTTATCTAATTTTTCTAATTTTGTTTTGGTAGTATTATATAAATACCCCCCCCCCCATGGTAACGTTAAGCTAACATTCATATGCAACACTCCTAGTTTTTTTATCTACCACAAGTATACCAAATTCATTGACACTTTTCTAGTGTCAAATGAATCAAATTTTGAAACAGCTATTTCTTATAAAAAATTGTCAAAAAAAAAGATAGAAAATCTATCTTAATTTATCAATTTGTTCCTGAAATTTATCATGATTTACAATGAAACTTCCAGCTACTAAAATATCTGCATGTGTACAAAGATGTTTGGTTTCCTCATTAATTCCACCATCAACTTCAATTAGATATTGATAATTTTTTTCTTTTCGAATATCATCTAGAAAATGAATTTTATCATTCGCACTTTCTAGAAATTCTTGTCCACCACGACCTGGTTCTACACTCATTACTAATACCATATCAATTTTATCTAGGTATGGCAGTAAAAAAGCAACTGGAGTATCTGGTTTTAAAGAAATTCCTACTTTAATTCCATATTGATGAATCATATCAATTAATTTTTCCACATTATTTTTTACTTCTACATGAAATGTCATGTAAACAGGCTCTAATGAATGATAATGCTCGATATAACGAGGAACATCTTCTACCATAAAATGAATATCTAATGGCTTTTTCAAACGTGTTTTGAGTGGCATATAATCTTCTGTTTTATTCTCTACAAAGATACCATCCATTACATCTAAGTGAATATAGTCCGTATCTGTTGCATTCAATTGTTCTAATTTTAATTCCATATCTTCTTTTATGGACAAAATACTTGTTGATACTAACATATATCACCTTCTACAAATTTTAAATAATTCTCATATCTAGATTTTAAAATTGTTCCATCTTTCACTTTTTCTTTCACAAGACAATCGTCTTCTTTGACATGCATACAATCTTTATATTTACAGCCTTCTTTATATTTTTCAAACTCTACAAACTGATCGCGAATGGATGCTTTATCCATATCGAAATCTAAAGAGGAAAAACCAGGTGTATCCGCAACCAAGCCACCAAACATTGGAATTAATTCTACATGTCTTGTCGTATGTTTACCACGACCCAATGCCATAGAAATTTCAGCTGTTTTAATTTGTAGATTCTCATCTAAATGATTCAATAGTGTTGATTTTCCTGCTCCACTTTGGCCTGTAAAAACAGTAATCTTATCTTGAAAGCATGCTTTAATTGCTTCTAATTCTGTATTTTGAAATACTTTGTAACCTAAACTTTGATAATATTTCATAATTGGTTCTATTTTTTCTAACTCTTCTTTTGTTAGTAAATCTAACTTTGTAATACATATGATTGGTTCAATACAATGATATTCAACCACAGTAATCAGTTTATCTAGTAAATGAGAAGAGAAATCAGGATGTTTTACACTGGTTAATATAAATACTTGTGAGATATTAGAAACAGGAGGCCTACGTAATTCATTCTTACGTGGCTCAATTTCTAATATGTAGTTATTTTCTTCATCAAAAACTACATTATCTCCAACGAGTGGTGTGATTTTTAGATTGCGAAATTTCCCACGACATTTGCAAACGTATTCCAATCCTGATTCTGTTTTTACCGTGTAATCATTACTGATATTTTTTACTATTTTTCCTCGCATATTAACTTCCTGTCGATGGTGTAGGAGAATTTGTTGGAGTAGTTGTTTGCGTAGGCGTTGTTGTAGGACTTGGTGTTGTATCTTTAGTTGGTTTCTTAGAAACCGTTACGGTTAATGTAATATTCGTATTCACTTTTGTCCCTGCTGGTCTACTTTGTGTCAAAATCATATTTGGATCTACTTCATCTGTTTCACGATAATTTTTTTCTAAAGTAACACCATATTTTTTTGCCCATGTTTCTACTTGGGAAATGGTATAATTTTCTCCAATGAAATCTGGATATTCTGCATAAAACTCTGGAACATATAAGGTAATAACATCTCCCTTACCTAGTTTTTCTCCTGCTTTCACATCCTGTGATAAGATAGTTCCTGCTTTTACTGTAGTATCAGATTCAGGTACTTCTTTTGTCATCTTATTCACAGTAACACCAGCTGCTTTTAATTTGGCTTCGACTTCATAATAGTTTTTACCAGTATAATCTTCAATTTTAATTTTTTCATTTCCTTTGGAAACATAAAGTTGAATCTTAGTTCCCTCTTTTACACTGCGTCCTTTTGGAGGATTCGTTTTAATAACTGCACCTTTTTTAATCTTCTCATCTGCAAGTTCAATATCTTTTGCAGCAACTTCTAAACCAACTTTTTTCAATTCTTTGGTTGCTTCTTTCACAGTCATTTTTGTAACATCTGGAACTTTCACTTCTTTTCCATCTGTCATACTAGGAATTAAGAAGAAAATGGCGATAAATACAATTACAAGCGTTGCAAAGATACTACCTGCAACAAGAAGTGCTGTATTCATTTTTTTATCTTTTTTCTTTTTTCCACCTTTTTTAGAAATTTCTTCTTCCTCTTCTTCCATTTCAGCAAGAAGACCTTTATTAAGTTCTTCACGACTCAAACGTTTGGTTTCATCTAAATCTGTTTCTGGATAAGCATATACCCACTTATCTTCATCTTCACGATCTTTCGATAATACTGTTTTTAAATCATCGTGCATTTCACGAGCAGAGTCATAACGATTCTTAGGATTTTTTGCACAAGCTCTTAAAATGACATTCTCAATACTCTGTGGAATTTCTTCATCGTATTTACAAACACTTGGGATTGGATTTTTCATTTGCTTAATCGCAATCTCTACTGCATTATCTCCTTTAAATGGAACTTTTCCTGTTAATAATTCAAACATTAAAATTCCAAGAGAATAGATATCACTTTTTACCGTAGCACCATTTCCATTTGCTTGTTCTGGTGGTAAATAATGAACTGAACCCATAATAGAATTGGTCTCTGTTAATTCATGATTATTCAAAGCAGTGGCAATTCCAAAGTCTGTAATTTTTACCATACCATTATCTAGGATTAATACATTTTGTGGTTTAATATCACGGTGAATGATATAACTATCATGGGCATGAGCAATTGCACTTGTGAGTTGTAACATAATGTCAACAACTTCTGGAAGTGTAAGCGCACCACGTTTTTTCACTAAATTCTTTAAGGTTTTTCCTTCTACATATTCCATGACAATAAAATATAAATCATTGTCTTCTCCTACATCATACATTTCTACAATATTTGGATGGTTCAAACTAGAAGCACTGATTGCTTCTCGTTGAAATTTCTTTACAAACTTTTCATCATGCGCTAAATCGCCTCTTAAAATTTTAACTGCGACATCCCTATCTAAAATAATATCGTGAGCAAGATAAACATTGGCCATGCCACCTTCCCCAATCAAACGTATAATTTGGTATCTGTCATTAATCTTTTGTCCTTTTGCTACCATTATGAAACACCTCTTTTCAAATATGCAACGGAAATATTATCATTTCCTCCGCGATTATTACTTTTATTAATTAACTTACGCACAATTTCTTGCGCATCTAATTTTTCATTTAAAACCTTTTCAATTTGTTCTTGTTCTAACATATTGGTAAGACCATCACTACAAAGTAAAATTCCCTCTACATCCGTTTCTACATCAAATATATCCATTTCTACTGTTGTATTTGCTCCTAATGCTCTCATCAATACATTTTTACGAGGATGTTCTTTTGCCTCCTCTTCCGTTAGTTCTCCACTTTTTACAAGTAAGTTTACAAGCGTATGGTCATTGGTAATCTTGTGAATCTTTCCATTCTTTAAAACAAAGCCACTAGAGTCTCCAATATTTCCAAACAATAAATATTCACTTGTCAGAAGAGCAACCACTATGGTTGTTCCCATTCCAGTACTTTCTGGATTCTCTTCTGTATAATCATATATTTTTTTATTTGCTTCCGATACCGTTGTTTTTAAAAATTCAATGGCATCTTCCTTACTTCCTACACTAATTTTATCTTTAAAACATTTTGTTAAATGATTAATCGTAATATTACTTGCAACTTCTCCAGCTTGGTGTCCACCCATTCCATCGGCAACCGCTAATAAATATTCTAATGATTCATTTGCGACAATAGAAACAGAATCTTCATTGTGATCTCTTACTTTACCTGGGTCTGTTAAACAAAAATACTCCATGCTATCCCTCCTCATAATGCGAACGAAGTTGTCCACATGCTGCCTTTACTTTACTTCCAAATTCTCTTCGTATCGTTGCTTGTATATGATTTTTCTTTAATACATCTAAAAAGTTTAAAATACGTTCTTGATGACTCTTTTTATATTCAAAATGACTTGTCTCATTGTATGGAATCAAATTCACATAGCAATTCATTCCCTTTAATAAAGAAGAAAGTTCTAATGCACATTCCGTTGTATCATTCACGCCACTTAATAAAATATATTCAAATGTTAATCTTCGATTAGTCGTTTCAATATATTTTTTTAAAACCGGCATTAACTTTTCTAAAGGATATGCTTTATTCACTTTCATTAATTGATTTCTAAGTTCATTATTTGGAGCATGAAGACTAATTGCTAAATTAACTTGGCTTTCATCTTTCATAAATTGTTCAATCTTAGGAATCACGCCACAAGTTGATACCGTAATGTGTCTGGCACCAATGGCAAGTCCTTTTGGATGATTCATAATACGAATAAAATCAATCACATGATCATAGTTATCAAATGGTTCTCCAATTCCCATTAAAACCACATGACTAATGCGAA
>JAGZRP010000019.1 GCA_018381595.1 Bacillota bacterium | reverse complement strand
GAGACTTTATTAGTAACGTTTTTTCATGAACAAGGTCATGAAATGGAACCATATCTATTAGAACAAGACATCAAGGATAATTATTTTTACCATGAATTACAATTATGCAATGATGCAATGTTTGATATTCGTGATTTAAAAATGCTTGGCATTCGAGACTTTAAAAATTGTTATCATTATCAACCGAGTGAATTATTTGCAGATACTTATGCGTATCAAATGATTCACTATTATGGATTCGATAATCATTTAAAAGCGAATCAGATAAAAAAACTATTACTTGATGAAAAGATAGATAATGATTCACTTTACAGACAAATGATTTTATATTTGATTATTAATGAAGCAGAATTAAAAAATAAAACCATTTCAGAAGTATATCGAGAATTTCAATTAAAAAAAGGAAAGTATCAAAATGTAGAAAGAAAATTTATAAAAAAATTTATTTGTCATTAACAAAAAGATATTATTCTAAGTTTTTGAAACATGATAGTAATCCAGTGAAAAGTTTGTTATAATAATACAGGTGATAACATGAAAAAAATAGCACTCATCAGTTGTACTTGCCTTTTTATGGATCAACTGATAAAATACCTCATAAATGAATGGATTCCATTAGAAAGAAGTATTTCTGTGATTGGAGATTTCTTTCAAATGACATATATTAGAAATTATGGAGCAGCATTTAATATTTTTACAGGAAATCGCATTTTCTTAATTTTGATAGCACTTGCTACTTTATGTTTTCTTTATTATTTCTTAATCAAAGACAGTAAAAATAATTTATTAGAACAATTAGGTTATGGTTTATTTATTGGTGGAATATTAGGAAATTTATGGGATAGAATTTTAAATGGTTATGTTATCGATTATTTAGATTTTAAATTTATGGGGATGCATATGCCAATCTTTAATTATGCAGATATTTGTATTTGCATTGGTGTATTTTTCTGCATAGTAGCTTTTATAAAGGAGGAACAACATGGAAGAAATCAAAGTAAATGAATCGGGAAAACGATTGGATCAATTTTTAATGGAACAAACAGAATATAGTCGTAGTAAAATCCAAAAAATGATTCAAGAAGGAATTATTTTAGTAAATGATACTAAGGTAAAAAACAGTTATAGAGTGAGTGATGGAGATATCATTACAATCGATGAATATGAAGAAGATGTCTTAAGTGCAGAGCCTGAGGATATTCCTTTAAATATTGTATATGAAGATGAAGATATTTTAGTCATTAATAAAGAAAATGGAATGGTTGTTCATCCAGCAGTTGGTAATAATCATGGGACTCTTGTCAATGCGCTTTGTTATTACTCAAAAAACTTGAGTGATTTGAATGGTGAATTTCGTCCGGGAATTGTACATCGTATCGACGCAGAAACAACAGGATTACTGGTAGTTGCCAAAACCAATGAAGCACATGCATCTTTAGCGGAGCAACTAAAAAATAAAACGACGCATCGTAAATATGTTGCACTTTGTTGGGGTGTGATTGAAGAAGATTCCGGAGATATTATTGCTCCAATTGGAAGAGATGGAACTGATCGCAAAAAAATGAAAGTCACGGATAAGAATGCGAAGGATGCGGTTACGCATTTTAAAGTATTGGAACGCTTTCAAGATGCAACGATGGTAGAGTTAGAGTTGGAAACCGGAAGAACGCATCAAATTCGTGTTCATATGGATTATATTGGACATCCAATTATAAATGATAAAGTATATGGAAGAAGAAAACGTTTTGACGAAACAGGGCAATGTTTACATGCAAAAACATTAGGCTTTGTTCATCCTCGTACGAAACAGTATATGGAGTTTGATAGTGAACTTCCAGCGTGTTTCCTGCATATTTTAAACCAGTTAGAAAAATAGGAGTGTGATGATATGGAAGAAAATATCACAGAAATTGAAACCAAAAATGATGAACTCGTGATGAGGTTATTACATTATTTTATTACAGATAAAAATTATAATCCAATTGTTCTTCATGGGGCAAAAAACGAGATTTGGTTAGAAAATTTGGAAAGTGATTATCCAATTGTTCGTATTGTAACTGATTATATTCATAATGATGAACAATTTCAGTTTGATTTATTTAAGACAAAAAGTATTTTGAAAAAAATAAAAAAGAAAACGATTTCTCTTAATATGGAAGTGATTTCATTTTATTTAAATTTAGGAAATAATGTTCATGCGATGGAGGAAAATCAGATTTTTTCTAATATTTCATGTGTTCCTATTTATGAAACCGTAAATGAACTTTCTAAAAATCAACTAGTATTAGAAGCATTTCCTGATATTATAAAGAGAACTACTTTTAAAGAAAAGGGAACAGAATTATTTTTACGTTTAACTAAAGATATTACTCAAAAATCAGAACGTGATGCAATGGAAGCAGAAGATGTATTTAAAGTGAAAACTCCGGTGATGACTAGAGTGATTATTCTTATTAATGTGTTATTGTTTGTTGCTATGTATCTTTTTGGAAATGGCTCTACGGATAGTTATACATTGCTTTCGTTTGGAGCGAACCTTGGAGAATTAGTTCGTCAAGGAGAAATTTATCGTTTGATTACTAGTGCCTTTTTGCATATTGGAATTGTTCATTTATTAGTAAATTGCTATTCTTTATATGTCATTGGCCCTCAAATAGAAAGTTTCTTTGGAAAATGGAAATTTCTTGCGATATATTTAGCGAGTGCTATTTGTGGAAATTTACTATCGATTTCGTTCGGTAGTAGTTTAAAAATTAGTGCAGGAGCAAGTGGAGCTATCTTTGGATTGCTTGGAGCTTTATTATATTTTGGATATCACTATCGTGTTTATTTAGGTGGAGTCTTACGTTCTCAAATTATTCCAATTATTTTGTTAAACTTAATGGTTGGATTTATGTCTCCAGGAATTGATAATGCCGCTCATATTGGGGGACTGATTGCTGGAGTATTTAGTGCCATGGCACTTGGTGTCAAATACAAATCTACTAAAATGGATAGAATAAACGGATGGCTTGTTTCTATTATATTTATTGGATTTTTAATTTATTTAGGATTTTTTGGAGTTGTAGGATAATAAAAAAGAAGGATTCATTCCTTCTTTTTATAATTTACGATATAAACCAATTGCAATTCCTAAGATTTGTACATTATCTAGAATAATTGGATCCATTGTATCATTTTCTGGCTGTAATCTAAAATAATTAGATTCTTTATAATATGTTTTTAAAGTTACTTCATTTTCATCTGTCATCGCTACTACAATTTGCCCGTTACGAGCAGTTGTTTGCTTTTCTACGATAACAATATCACCATCAAGAATACCAGCATTAATCATACTTTCACCACTTACTTTTAAAGTAAATACTTCTTTATTCTTTGGAATTAAATAAGCGGGAAGAGAAAAGTATTCTCCAGGATTTTGAATTGCTTCAATTGGACTTCCGGCTGTAATTTTACCAAGAAGAGGAACTTCTACAACTTCTTCTTCTTTTTTTGCGTATTCATTTTCTACCAATAATTCAATCGCACGATTTTTGGTTTCTTCTTTTTTTATGACACCTTTTTCTTCTAAATTGGCAAGATGAGCATGAATCGTAGCTGGGCTAGAAACTCCCAATGCTTTTCCGATTTCTCTTACCGTAGGTGGGTATCCGTATTTTACAATATATGATTTAATATAGTCTAAAATTTCATTTTGACGTTTGGTTAATTCCATAGTCCATTATCCTCCCTTTTTACATTACATATACAGTATAACATTAGAAGTGTAAAAAGTCAAACATTTGTTTGTATTTGCTATTGACACGAACAGTTGTTCGTGATAAGATAAAGGTACAAAAGAGGAGGAAGTTGTATGAAAGAATTATTAAAAAACAAATTTATGATTTTATTATTGGTGGTATCTGTAGGAATCACATATGTTAGTTCTATGGAACAAAAAAAGATGGAGGAAGATAGTCCAAAATCACAAGTGGATTATATTACTATGAATGTGAAATAATATATTTTAAATTGTATCCCGTTATGATTTTTGATATAATAGAAAAAGAATAGAGGGGATTCATATGACAATGGAAGAGTTAATCATTCACAATATTAAAACATTGGGAATCGATATGATAAAAGAAGCTAAGAGTGGGCACCCAGGAATTGTCTTGGGTGCTGCACCTATGATGTATACGTTATTTTCAAAACATTTACTTTATAATGTGAATGATCCAGCTTGGTTCAATCGTGACCGCTTTGTGCTTTCGGCTGGTCATGGTTCTGCGTTACTATATGCCACTATGTTTTTATGTGGCTATGATTTAACAATTGACGATTTAAAAAAGTTTCGTAAGTTAGATTCTAAAACACCAGGACATCCTGAAATTGATAAAACACGTGGTGTTGAGGTTTCAACGGGTCCGCTAGGACAAGGAATTGCAACTGCTGTTGGACTTGCACTAGGAGAAAAGATTTTAGAAAATCGTTATGTTTTGCATAATCAAGAAAAACGAAATCATACAGAAAAATTATTTGATTATCATGTTTACTGTCTTTGTGGAGATGGGGATTTGATGGAAGGAATTTCAAGTGAAGCAGCATCTCTTGCTGGCAGTTGGAAATTGGACCGTTTAATTGTGTTGTATGATTCAAATTCTGTTAGTTTGGATGGCAATACAGACCATACGTTAACGGAAAATGTATTAGATCGTTTCTCATCTTATGGATGGGAGACTCTTCATGTATCTGATGGAATGAATGTCAAAGACATTGATAGAGCGATTACGAAGGCAAAAAAAGCAAATAAACCGACCCTCATTAAAATAGATACGACAATTGGAAAAGATTCTTTATTGGAAGGAACCAATGCGGTTCATGGTAAGGTGTTAGAAGATGCGGATATCATTCAATTAAAAACAAAATTAGGAATGCCTAATACACCATTTTATTATCATGAAGGTGGCAAACAACAATTTACGAAAGATTTAGCGATGAGAACCAGCTCAAAATATCAAGAATGGGCAACAGAGTATCGTGCTTATCAAAGTGAAACGGGGGAAGAAATTCCAAGTGATTTAAAATTTTTATTAAACCGTGATGATAAGATTGATTTTATCCATCGTGAATGGGAAATTCCAGAAGATTTTAAACAAGCATCTCGTGATTTTAATCAAGATGTGATGAATCAGATTGCACATATGAAACCAAATTTTATTGGAGGAAGTGCTGATTTAGGAAGCTCTACGAAAACTTATTTGAAAGAGTTAGGAGATATTTGGCCAGAAAATCAATATATGGGAACGAATATTTGGTTTGGGGTCAGAGAACATGCAATGGGTGCTATTTTGAATGGGCTCGCTTTGACTGGTTTCCAAGTATATGGTTCTACCTTTTTATCGTTTGCAGATTATGTAAAGCCTGCAATGAGAATGAGTTCTTTGATGAATTTACCAGTTACTTATATTTTTACTCATGATGATTTGACCATTGGTAGTGATGGTCCAACACATCAACCAGTAGAGCAGTTAGCGATGCTTCGTGCTATGCCAAATTGTAATGTATATAGACCATGTGATAAGGTGGAGTTAATTGGCTGCTGGAATGTGATTTTAAATGAGAAAAAGCCATGTGCACTTATTTTATCAAAGACACCTGTAGAGACCGTGAAAACAAGTAATATGAACGAAGTTCAAAAGGGAGCTTATATTATTTCGAAAGAACAGAATACTTTACATGGAATTATCATCGCAACGGGACCTGAGGTTCAAACAGCTATCAATTTACAAAAACAATTGTGGTTGGAAGAAAAAATTGATATTCGCGTGGTTAGTATGCCTTGTATGGAACGATTCTTAAGTCAATCAAAAGAATATCAGGAAAGTATTTTAACGCCATATGTCAAAGTATTTGCTTTAGAGTATTCTTCTTCACTCAGTTGGCATCAATTTGTTTATAATGACAAATATTTATTTACTATGAATGATTTTGGGGCAAGTGGTTCGAAAGATGATATTTTAAAAAAATATCATTTAGACTTTGATAGCATAAAAAAAAGAATGATTGCATTAATTAAATAAAAAATCAATCTTGTAGTATTGAATTTTCGACAAGGTTTTTAAAGAGCATATGGTATTCTTTTTCTGGTGATAGCATGCGAACATTTCATTTATTTCAAATTAAAGAAGAAACCTATGAGCAATTGCTTAACAAGGAGCAGGAATTATTTATTTTATTATCTAGATTGAAAAAAATGGAGAAAGACCAACTCAATTTTGGGATTTCTCTTTTTCAACAACTGTGTGATCCATGGCCTGTGGAGATTATGAATCATTATTTAATGAATAAATTTCGTGCCAAACGAGAAAACAATCATTATATTTTTAATCAAACGAATCAATTAATTGTCAAACCAAGTTATTTTATTTTAAAAACAGAATATGATGTACCAAGTATATTTTATTATTTGCGATATTCAGGAGCTCATATTTTTGTATGTGATTTTGAAAGATCAGATTATTTTTATTTAAATGAACTTTTGAAACAACGGAAAAACTTGATATCCAACAAATAAGTGTTGTATATTTATCCAATTTTTAGTAAAATACTTTTTAGGAGGTAATCATATGGACTGGATGGCTTTACTTATAGATTTAATAAAAGTACTAGGAGGATTTGTTGCTGGTGCAGTAATAGGATTCTTCGTTGCACGTAAATATATGAAAAAATATATCAAACAAAACCCACCAATCAATGAACAAATGATTAAGGGAATGATGATGCAAATGGGAAGAAAACCTAGTCAAAAACAAGTGAATCAAATGATGAAATCAATGACGAAGTATATGGATTAAACCATTGCTTTTTTTGTTATAGGAGGAAATATGAAACCATTTATTGGAATTATGGAAAGACCAGAAAAAACACGTGGTGGGAATGATGTTACTGTGATGTATGATCATGTACGTAGTGTGGTTGTAAAAATGGGTGGAATTCCCATTGGAATTAGTGCTCCAACCCCAATGACTTATGTGGATAGAGGATTCATGGATGTTAGAAATATGAACCCATTTGAAATAGAAGATTTAAAAGCAATCATCGACCTTTGTAGTGGGGTTATATTTCCAGGTGGTGACCAAGTATTGGATTATGATTTGAAAGCTATGGAATATTGTTATCAAAATCAAATTCCAACTTTAGGCATTTGCTTGGGAATGCAGACCATGGGATATTTATTTGGTGGAGAAATAGAATTGGTTAGAAAAAGTGAGATAGAACATCGTTTAAAAAAAACAGAATATGCACATCCTGTTCGTATTAAAAAAGATTCTAAATTATACCAAATTGTAAAAAAAGAAGTGATTCGTGTAAATAGTTTTCACAAATCACAAGTTGTCCATCCAAAACTCGATGGTACTGCTTATGCTCCCGATGGAGTACTTGAGGCAATTGAGTGCAAAAAACACCCATTTTTTATTGGGGTACAGTGGCACCCAGAATCTATGTTTACATATGATATGGTAAGTCAAAAGTTATTTCAATCATTTTTTGAAAGTGTAAAAAAGAGGGTGGCACATGAAACTTTTGGAAGTATTACAAATTGTTTCCGGGATTCAAATTGCGGGGAAAACAACGAATGTTAAAATAGGAGAAATTCAAACAGATACAAGGACATTAAAAAAGGGAGATTTGTTTTTAGCACTCGTTGGAAAAACATTAGATGGACATGAGTACATCAAAGAAGCAATCAAAAAACATGCATCATGTATTATTGTTTCTAAAAAAACAGATGTGAAAACAAAAATACCTATTATATTAGTAGAGGATACGAATGAAGCATATTTTAAACTTGCACGGAATCATTATGAACAATTTTCAGTTCCTGTGATTGCAGTAACTGGTAGTATTGGAAAAACGACAACCAAGGAATTACTTGCTTTTATATTGTCTAAAAAATATTGTGTTTTAAAAAGCCAAGGTAATTTTAATAATCATATTGGTGTTCCTAAAACAATGTTAGATTTAAATGAAACACATGAGCTCATGGTATTGGAAATGGGGATGAATCATGCCAATGAAATTTCAAAATTATCTTTACTTGCAACCCCAACAACTGCAGTCATTACTAATATTGGAACCAGTCATATAGGATATTTGAAGTCTAGAAAAAATATCTGGAAAGCGAAAATGGAAATTACAGACGGAATGACATCTGGAAATTTATATGTGAATGGGGAAGATGACTATTTAAGAAAAGTAAAAGATAACAAGAATTATCATGTCATTCAGGTAAGACCAAAGAATTATCATGTCAAGATAGAAAAGGATACAGAAAGTGAATTCGCATTCCAATATCAATGGAATAAAAATTTATATCACATTCATTTCAATGCACCAGTTATCCATCTTTTACCTAATATCTTATTGGCTATTTCAGTTTCTTTAGAATATGGAATTGATATGGATGATATTATCTCTGCTTTAGAAAATTATCCGTTTTCGATGCATGGGAGAATGGAACAAATTCCATTTGGTGATAACCAGGTGTTAATTGATGATAGTTATAATGCTTCTTATGAATCTACATTAGCAGGATTACAATATTTGCAAAAACGAAATGGGAGTAAGTGTTTGATTTTAGGTTCTATTTTAGAACTAGGGGATATGAGTCATAAAATTCATCGTGCTTTGATTCCACATTTTAAAAAGGCGAAACAGATTCATTATATTTTTATTGGAGAAGAAACTTTTTGTATTCATAAAAAGATAAAAAATAGTTTATACTTTCCTGATGTAGAAGAGTATTTAGAATATATCAGAGTACATCCTATGAAAGAAGATTCTATTTATATCAAAGGAAGCCGCATGGTACATTTGGATCAAATTGTTTCTTATATGAAAAAAAGTAAAGAATAGACTCTTTACTTTTTAGATGGAGTCACATGAATTCCAACCATGCCTCCAAAGATAGAAGAAATAAAAATAATAAAATAGAAAATAAGATCTTTTAATTGAAATGATTTTTCTACTCCTAATAATTGAAATAGGAGAAAGAAGATTGCAATCATGACTGCAAATTTTATGCCTTCTAACCATCCTTTTTTAGAAGCCGAAATACTCATAATAAATCCGCCAGTAAAAAATGCAATTAATAGAATGATTAATTTGAAAACAGATACAGTTCCCATTTTCATCAAATCAAAATAATGGAAGATGGAAACGAAAAACGTCAAGATAAAAATAATACCTAAGCTCATTAATAAAGACATACCATATTTTTTAAAACGTCCTAAATTATTCATAAGATCACCTAATCCATTATACGTGATGTTTAAAAAAATATAACCTGTACAATATGAAATAGAGGTGATTTTATGAGTGAATCATTATTTAAACTATTAATTATTTATCTTTCTTGTCTTTTGGTAATTCGATTATCTAAAAAAAGAGAGCTTCCTAAACTTTCTCTTTTGGAATTTATGACTTATACACTAGAATTATTTCTGTTTATGAATGCTTATACAAAAGGAGGAAATGCGTTTTTTCTTTCTTTAATTCCTCCTTTCTTTTTAGAATTTATTTATTTGTTACTTGCATATTTTATGCAGAAAAGTAAAGAGGTAAATAAACAATTTGGAGAACAACCTATTTTATTAATTCAAGATGGTAAGTTAAACTTTAAAGAGATTACCAAGTTGAATTACAGTTTAGATACTCTTTTTATGAAACTAAAAGATGAAGGGGTTCATCATATTGAGGAAGTCAATTATGCGGTATTGGAACCTGATGGAACACTTGCTTTATTTAGGAAGGAGGGAAATGATTATCCATTCCCACTCATTTTAGATGGTATTATTAATATGAGTGGTCTTCATGAAATTGGAAAAGATACCAAGTGGCTTCATCATGTTTTAAAATTAAGAGGGGTTTCTTTAAAAGATGTTTTTTATGCCTTCCAAAA
>JAGZRP010000018.1 GCA_018381595.1 Bacillota bacterium | reverse complement strand
CAACCAGGAGCGAGTGCAACTTACAATGTAACGGTTTCTAATAGAGGAAGTTTGGATGCAAGCCTTGCAAGTATTAAAGATGTAGAAGAAGGAAACAAGACAAATCCAACAGCAATCAAATATCGAGTAGAAAGTATTAGTGTAGGAGATAGTCTACTTGCAAATACAGAACAAACATTTCAAGTAATTGTAACATGGGATAAATCTGTAGATATCACAAGTGATCATATGGAAAAAGAAATCAAAGTAACACTCAATTATGAACAGAAAACTGAAGTAGGAGGAAGTAGTACACCATCAACGCAACCAGATAATGTTGGCATCCCTAATAAGAATTATTTTGTTGGGGAGGAAATTTATTATGATCCAACGGGAACAATAACAGATTGTGAATTAGGAAAAGAATGGACACCACGTAATACTGGTACCACTTGTTATAAATGGAATGTGATTAAAGATAATGGAAATAATGTAGAAATGTTAGTTGACCATAATATAGGAAGTCCAGGTCCATGGTTATCAAAAGCAGATTTTATAGGAGCCGGAGGAACAGAAGAAGAATGGAATATTTGTCCTGATGTCCCTGGAAATCATAAATACGGTCCTATAACTGCAATGAGACAATTAAAAGATGAAACTAAAAATTGGAATAAAGTCGAATTGTTTACTAATAGTGATAATGTTAGTAGAGAGGTATCAGTTGGTGGAACATATACAGTTGACTATAGTGGAATGAAAGCAAGATTGATAAGTGCTGAGGAACTTTCAAAACTAGATGCGAATAGTAAGTGGACACCAAATGGGGTTGATGGAGGTGTGCATTTAAATGTTCCTGAATGGTTATATGGTAATCTTGGTGAAGAGGTATATCTCCTTGGTTATTGGACTGATACAGCAAGGCCTCATGAAAGAGTATATAGTGATGTTTGGAGTTTAACTATGGATGGATATTTAGAGCCAAATGGTATGGATGGTCTAGTTGAAGGAACCACACTGATAGGACTTCGCCCAGTGGTACGTGTAAAAAAGTTTAACATGTGAGAAAAGTGATGCAAATAATTGGAAGTAAGGAAAGTATGCAGCAAAAGAAAATTGTTCTCAAGAATTGTTGAATTACTATAATGATTCGCTTTGTATTTAAATAAAAAAAGAATATTTCCTTTGCAGCTGGGATAAGAATAGATACAGGCTTTACGTGATTCATGAAGAGATACTTTGTTATCTTTTTTCTTTACATAAAATGAATTCAATTTGCATTTTTGATTGAACTACTAGTTTTGTTTTGATATAATTGATATAAGGTAGGATTGGCTAGGGTGATAGTGTGAAAAATGAAAGAGGGCAAGCTTTGGTAGAATTTGTTTTGATTCTACCCATTTTACTGTTAATTCTAATTTCGATGATTGATTTTGGAAATTTACTCTATCAGAAATATCAATTAGAACAGAAATTAGATTATATTAGTGATTTATATCTTGGAAATCAATTAGCGGATATTGAAAGCGAAAAAAAAGAAGCAAAGATTACCGTTCAAATTGAGGAACAAAAACCACTTGTAAAAATTACGGTTCGTAAGAATGCGAACTTTTCATCACCAATATTAAGAAAGATATTTGGAAGTTCTTATAAACTTGAAACGTCTCGCAAGTTATATCAAGACGAGGAAAGTAAAGTGGAAACACCAACACCTAGTCCTACAAATACCCCAGTTGAGACTGGAGGAAGTGATGAAAGTGTTAGATAAAAAGGGGCAATCACTAACTGCATTTGTATTAATTTTACCAATACTTTTGATGTTATTTGCACTGATTATCGATACAGGTTCTCTTTATTTAGAAAAGAAAAAGTTAGAAGATGGGGTTTTAACAGGATTAAAATATGGAATGAAACATAAAGATACAGATGTGAAAGATAAAATGAGATTATTAGTTCGTGAAAACGTGGATGGAGTAACCCAATTAGATATTTATACATCTGATAATCAGATTAAAATACTTGCCAAAAAGAAAAAAAATACACTTTTGATGGGGAATATTATCAATCAACCATCTGAAATGAAAGTAATATATACAGCGTATTTTGAAAATCAAAAATGGCGCATTGTAAAGGAGAGGGGATAATTATGGCTGTGAAACAAGCAAAAGTTTTTACCATTACTGGAGTAAAAGGTGGGGTAGGAAAAACAACAACAACTTTGAATCTAGCAGGAATTTTTTCATTAAAAAAATTGAAAACATTAATTATTGATATGGATTTATATAGTGGGGGAATTGCTCTTTCATTAAACATTGAAACGGATAAAGATTTATTTCATATTACCGATGATATGAATAACAACCGTTTTGACCATATAGAAAACTATGTTGCTCGCTATAATGAATATATTGATTGCATTACCGCACCAATTGACCCTAGACTTGCAAGTCAAATAGGAAGTAATTATATTGATTTAATTTTAGCACGTGCAAAGATGAAATACGATGTTATATTAATTGATACCAATCATATTTTAAGTGAAATGAATTTGGTTGTAATGGATGCATCTGATGAAATTATCTATGTTGTTTCTAATGATCCTGTTGACATTAAAAATATGAAAACCATGGTAGCAATCTTAAAAGATATGGATAGAAGTAATTATCGAATTATTTTAAATGAATCTTGTGATATGGAAAAAGATTGTTTTAGTAAATATGATATTAAAAATATTTTAAAAGATAATATTGACTACACCATTCCTAATAGTTTCTATCACAAAGATATTGATGAATATGTACTGGATGGAAAGATTATGACATTATCTTCTAAAGTTCAATCGAAAGATAAAAAAGCAATGAAAAACTTCGAACTCATTGCCGATGCTCTTTTAAAGGAAAGTAAGTAGGTGAATTATGAAAAAGTTTACAGAGACTTTTAATGTCCAACCACAAAACAAATCAAAGATATATAGTGTCACTGATTATGATGCATTCCAAAATAAAGAATTATTAGAAAAACTTCGTAATTTAATCATCCAAAATTTGATTGACCATAAAGTAGAAGCACATGGAACGATGGATGAATTTGTCAAACAAGAAATTGACAAAACATTAGAAGGATATGATTTAACTAATATTGAGAGAAATCATATTTATAATCTAATTGACAATGAATTAAATGGGTATGGTCCTATTACAGAGTTATTAGAAGATAAAGATATTACAGAAATCATGGTCAATGGAATCAATGAAATTTATATCGAAATCGATGGTAAAGTGGTTCGTGATGAATCAATTAGTTTTATCAATGATGATCATATTATTCGTACCATTCAAAGAATGATTCAACCATTAGGACGAACCATTGATACTGCAAATCCAATGGTCGATGCGAGATTAAAAGATGGTTCCAGATTAAATGCAGTCATTCCACCGCTTTCTTTAAAGGGCCCAGTTATGACCATTCGTAAGTTTAAACAGGACTTGGAAAGTATTGATGACTTTTTAAGAATGGGAACACTCACTCCATATATGGCACGTTTCTTAGAAGCTTGTGTAAAAGCAAAACTAAATATTATTATTTGTGGAGGAACCGGTAGTGGAAAAACATCTCTTTTGAATGTACTTTCTAGTTTTATTCATACAGATGAACGTATTATTACAATTGAAGATGCAGCTGAATTAAGATTGAATCAAAACCATGTCATTTCTCTAGAAACAAGACTTGTCAATTACGAGGGAAGTGGAGAAATTACCATTCGTGATTTGGTCATCAATTCCTTACGTATGAGACCGGATAGAATTATCGTAGGAGAAGTTCGTGGAAAGGAAGCATTTGACATGTTACAAGCCATGAATACAGGGCATACCGGAAGTATGACAACCATGCATGCCAATGGTCCAATTGATGCATTTAACCGTTTAGAGACAATGATTTTAATGGCAGGAATGGAAATTCCAATTCATGCGATACGTGAATACATTGAAAATGCCATTCACATTGTTATCAACATCGCTAGACTATCAGATGGAAAAAGAAAAATCACAGATATTTCAGAGGTAGTAGGTTTTAAAGACGACACAATTGAATTAAAACAAATATTTACCTTTGAACAAACTGGAGTTTTAGAAAATGGAGAAGTAGATGGTGAATTCCAGAAAATAGATTACACCCCAAAAGTCTATGACCATATTAAAGCAGCAGGAATTGAAGATTTAAAAGATATTTTTGAAGAGTAGGAGGTAAATTATGAATCCTGATACCAATCGCATATCAACATTTAGTATTCAAAATACAGAAAAACCGACAAATCAAGATTTAGCGGTTATTTTTACTCCGACTCAATATGCAAGTAAGTATGAATATATTGTAACAAAAGATAATCAAGTAGGGACCCCCGTTGTTGTAACAGGGGCAAAACCTTCGACCATTTATTTATTAGAAAGTGGAAATTATCAAATCACAGTCAATAGTTATGATGCAAGGGGAGCTTTATTAGAAACGAAAAAATCTGGAATTTATCAAATCGACAAAGATAAACCTCGAATCAATGTTGGTGAAAAAAGTATTGTCATGGAAAAAGGAAGTACTTTAAAACCACTAGAGGGGATTCGAGTAACAGATTTACAAGATGGAGATTTATTAAGTAAAGTAAAAACAAATTTTGATGAATTAGATTTTGAAACATTAGGAGTAAAGAAATTAACTTATACGGTAACAGATAGTGCAGGAAATACTGCAAGTGAAAGTATTACCATTCGTGTTGTAGAATCAACCAGTAATCAATTACAACTCACTCAAATTGGAATTATCGTGGTATTGTTTTCTGTCATTTTTCTTATCGTGCAATATCGTAAAGTATTAGCACTCGAAAAAAGAATTGGAAAATATGCATTAGAGCCTCTCGTTGACAACAGCAAATCACTGTTTGATAAACTACTCGATAAATACTTCTTAGTAGTGAAAAGATTTGCCAATACTTTAAAAAAATCAGTTTTTGTTACAAATTATGCTCGTAAGTATGATAAATATGCAGGAACAGTGAATAAACGTTATAAAGAGGGCATGCATTTTATTTCTAGCAAGTTATTAATATCCTTCTTCTTTGTATTAGTTGCAGTATTCGCAAAGACGCTACAATACCAAGTTTTAACATTCTATGAACTTATGGTACCACTTTTATTTGGATTCATGATGCCAGATATCCTTTATATTTATCAATATAAAAGATATCGTAATCAGATTGAAAATGATTTATTACAAGCAATTATTATTATGAATAATGCGTTTAAGTCAGGTAGAAGTATTACGCAAGCGATTCATTTAGTAACAGAAGAGTTAACGGGTCCTATTTGTGAAGAATTTAAAAAGATGAGTTTAGAAATCTCATTTGGATTATCAATTGATATGGTATTTAAACGTTTCTCAGAACGTATTCAATTAGAAGAAGTTACTTACTTAACGGCATCATTATCTATCTTGAATAAAACAGGAGGAAACATTATCAAAGTATTCGCATCGATTGAAGAATCTTTATTTAGTAAAAAGAAATTAAAATTAGAAATGTCTTCTTTAACTGGTTCTTCACGTTTGATTGTCTATGCGTTAATTGCGGTTCCTATTTTATTCATTGCCTTTGTATCACTAATTAATCCAACTTATTTCTTACCATTCTTTCAATCACCAATCGGTGTTGTATTGATGGTATTTATGATACTTTTATATTTAATTTATATTTATTTTGTACGCAAAATCATGAAAGTAAGGATGTGATCACATGAAAGGAAAAAGTAATGGAATTATCGATAGAATCTATCGTAAAAAAGATATCGATCGTGTGAGCGCAAAAATAGAAATGCTTGGTAGTTTTGCAAAGATGGACACATATACATTTTTAAATATTCGCTTAATCTCTACTATTGTTCTATTTTTAGTATTATTATATTTCATGGAGTATGGATATTTATTCGCACCATTTATTACCGTTTTATATTATTATTTCTTTGGTCATATGTATATTTCAGAACCTATGAAAAAAAGGGTAAAACAATTAGACCGCGATGCACTTTACTTTTTTGAAATTCTCACCCTAACTTTAGAATCAGGAAGAGACTTAGAGCACTCACTAGAAGTAACTGTTGCTAATGTCGATACGGAATTATCAAAAGAGTTTGAAAGAGCTTTATACGAAATGAACTTTGGAAAAACACTCATTGAAGCATTAAACGACATGAAAAAAAGAATTCCAAGTGAAACCGTGAATAATATTATTTTAAATATGACACAAACGGACTTGTTTGGAAACAGCATACTAGATACGATGTATCATCAAATCAGTTTCTTAAGAGATAAAAGAATCTTAGAAATTCGTGGTGAAATCAATAAAATACCAAATAAAGTAAGTATTATCTCCGTTGTATTTGTCGTACCACTCATTTTATTAATGATTTTGGGACCATTTATCATAAACTTATTGGCATGACGGCAAGTTTGTAATATAATAAAAAAGGAAAAGAGTTGATAATATGTATCATTTTATTGGAATAAAAGGGACAGGGATGAGTTCACTTGCTCAAATTTTGAAGAACCTAGGTTATGAGGTAAAGGGCAGTGATATTAGTGAGCATTGTTTTACTGATGATGCTTTAAATCAAGCAGGAATTTATGCACTTCCATTTGATAAAGAAAATATCAAAGAGAATGATATTATTATCAGAGGAAATAGCTTTACTGCGGAGAATAACGAAGAAGTAAAACGCGCAGAAGCGTTGGATTTGAAAATGTATGCCTATGAGGAAATGGTTGGAAAACTGACTCGTATGTTTGATACCATTACCATTGCTGGTTGTCATGGAAAAACAACAACTTCTTCTATGTTAGCGCATACATTGAAAAATATCTGCGGTTGTAATTATTTAATCGGAGATGGAACTGGATATGCTTCAAAAGAAAATAAATATTTTGTGCTAGAAGCTTGTGAATATAAAAGACATTTTTTATCTTACACGCCAACTTATGCAGTCATTACGAATATAGATTTAGACCATGTCGATTATTTTAAAGATATTGATGATGTGATTTTAGCATATCAAGAATATGCGAATAAAGCAGAGAAAATGGTCATTGCTTGTGGAGATGATCCATATACACATTCTCTAGAAGTCAATCCTCCAATCTTTTACTATGGTTTAGATGAAGACAATGATATTGTTGCGAAAAACGTAGAGTATAAAAAAGAGGGGACTTCATTTGAAGTATTTGTAGAAGGCAATTACTATGGTTCTTTTGACTTACCTTTTTATGGAAAACATATGCTTCTAAATGCACTTGCAGTCATTGCAATTTGTTCTTATGAGAGAATGGATGCGAAAGAAGTATCTAAGGTTTTAAAAACATTTGGTGGAGCAAAAAGAAGATTTCAAGAAAATCACATTGGAACTGTGATTACGATTGATGATTATGCACATCATCCAGCAGAAGTGAAAGCAACCATGAAAGCAGCAAAACAAAAATACCCAGATAGACCTGTGGTTGCTGTTTTTGAACCATATACCTATGCCCGTGTTTTAGAATTTGCCGATGATTATGCCAAAGCATTGAATCTTGCAGATTATGCATATGTAATGGATATTAAAAACGATAGAGATAATCCAGAAGATTATCCAAATGTAACAAGTGATATGATTATAAAAGATTTAGAACATGGAGACCATATTGGAATGGAAGATGTTTCTAAACTATTGAAACATGAAAACCCAGTAGTCATCTTCATGAGTCCTAAAAATATTTATCATATTTGTGAAGCTTATGAAAAATTAATTGAAGAAGGTAGTGAGTAATCACTCCTTTTTTCATAGCTATTATGATTTAAAAAAACAAAAGAAGAAATAATTATCTACATTGTAAATAAAAACTTTAATCTATTTGATTAAAGTTTTATAATTGTTATTATTCTTTTCTAATTCTGCAAAATAGGCAGTTACTTGGTTTGTTTCTTGATAGATCCCAAATATAATTGGAATTCTATTCTCTTTTAAATAATATGGATTTAAATATTCTAAATAAGTATGCCCATATTCATCTGTTTGATAGTTTTGATTTAAATAATTGATATAATAATTCATCTTTTGATTTTGATAAATAGATTCTTGATATTTTGCTTGATAATATTCATCTAACAAATCGTAATAGGTTTGGTAGACAGTCATTTGATTTTTTTGTTTTTCTTTCGTAAATTTATCAATTTCCTTAATACTTTGTAATAATTTTTCTGCTTTTTTTCTATCTGGAATAATATTATATAATTCAGATGAAATAACAGAAATAGTTTCTTGTGCATCTGCTTTTAAAAAAGGCTCTATCCCAATTAATTCAATCAGCATACGAACTACGGTTGCGATTTCTGAATAGGTATCTTGGTAGGATCCATATTCTTCTTGAAGAATGGTTGTAAAACCTTCCTCGATTGCCGAATGTTCTAAATAATGAGAAGTTGCATGAATGAATTCATGACGAAACGTGGTATCCTTTGCATTTTCTTTTATTAAAATAGTATTTAAGAATGGGATGTAGATACCATTGATAGAAGGATCCTTTAAATTAGCTTCATAGACAGATAAGGTATTGAAGCGTTCATATAAAAATTGGTAATCTGTATAAGGGTTATCAATAAAGTAGGGAATCATGGTACAAGCAATCTGTTTTTGCTTTTGCGTCATTGTCTGATTTTTTTCAATCAACTCTTTGATACTATCTTCTTTTTCTTTTTGTGATTGATTTTTATGAAATGGATTTTTATTTAAAATAGGAGTTACTTCTACTGGAAACAATTCATAGGTATATTCTTTTAAAACTTCTAGTTTTTGAATTTCCTCTTTCTTTTTAAGTGCCATACATCCATTTAGTAATATGAGATTTCCCGATAAAAAAAGAATGGTTATTTTCTTTTTTCTGTTTAAATGATGATGCGGTGTTATTGTTTCCATTATTTCACTTCACTTCTATTCCTCACTTAGGGTATTATACACACTTTCAGATAATACTGCAACCTGATAAAAAAGCTCACATATTTGAGCTTTCATAGAGTACTTTTACTTTATCTGTATTTTTGAAATTTAGTTTTGCAACTTCTTTTAATTTATCAAAGCCATATTTTTTGACAATTTCCAAAGCTTTTTGATCCACTAAATTAGATGCTCCCTTTGGTAAGTCCATTCCAATTGTTTTTTCTAGTTTTTTAAATTCTTTCAGAAAAATATAACGGCTGATCAAAGAACCACATGCAACACTTAATATTTTATCTTCTGCTTTTGTAAAGAAGGTAATCTTGCGTACAACTTGGTCAAGTTCTTTTAAATAATTGTAGTAGACAAATGGTTTTGCAAACTGGTCAACGACAACTGCATCCACTGGTTTATTTTCCTTTTTCATTTTCGCAAGTTGTAAATATAAAACACGATTATGCATAATTGCTTTCATTTTATTCATATTAATAGATTCACTATATTTTTCATTATATTCTTTATTATTTAAGATAATACTGGTATAAGATATCTTTTTAATTATTTCTGGTACAATTTCTAATATTTTCTCATCACTTAATTTTTTACTATCACGAACTCCTAATTTTTCTAAATAGGGGATATCTTCTTTTGTAACATAGGCAGCGGTTACGACAATTGGACCAAAGTAATCACCAGTTCCTACTTCATCACTTCCAATGGTTCTAGATAAATATATTTTTTCTACTAATTTCTTTTCTTCGAAATCATCTTTTTTATCTTTTTCTTTTTTCTCATCACTATTTGTCTCTTCTACTTTTTTACCAGGATTTAAATTTTGTTCCATTTGTTTCCATAAAGAAGCATCGATATCTGCACTAATTCCTTGGAATACCACTTTTCCCGATTCATAAAGAGTAACAACTGTATCTGCCTCATCTGCTTGAAATACAGCATAAGGAGGTGTTTTCTCACGTTTTTTGTCTTGGAAATATTCTATCATCTTTTGTTTTGTATTATCACTAATTTTTAAAGTAATTGTCATAATTATCACCAAATTCATTTTAACATATTTTTTTCATTCTGGAAAAAATAC
>JAGZRP010000017.1 GCA_018381595.1 Bacillota bacterium | reverse complement strand
ATCTTAGTCACATAATTGATAACATCTTCTTCTGTCTTTATTGTCGCTTGATTTTCTTTGATAACTTCGTCTACCGCGATGGCTTCTATCTTTTGATTCTCTTTTTCGATTTCATCCATTTTTTGCTCTTGTTTGGAAGCAGAATTATTTTGTGCATTATTTACATTTTTAGTTATTTTCTCTGCTTTTCCATGAAACTTTTGATTTTCGTTTTGAAAAAAGATAGAAACCCCAATCAAAAGTAAACATGCGAATGTAATGATAATGACTAAAAAATAATCTGTATTCTTTTTTTCAACCATCTATATCCCCTCTTTATGTCCGTATTGTAGCTTCTTTTATCTGTTTTGTCAATTTATTTAAAATATATACAAAAGTTACATATAATAGGAAGAGGAGGTATGTATGTGATTATAAAAAGTACAACCAAAGAACGTGACTTGCTGGCAAGACTAATGAGAGCAGAAGCAACTGGAGAAGGTAATTTGGGACAATTAATGGTAGGTAATGTTGTAGTAAATAGAGGCATTGCAAGTTGTCTTACGTTTGGAAACGTCAATACTATTAGTCAAGTGATTTATCAGTCCCCTGGTGGATTTACAGGGGTAAATAGTCCACTTTTCTTTTCCAATCCAACCACTGCTGAAAAAAACTTAGCAGATCGTGTCATACGTGGTGAATATTTCCATCCTGCTACTAACGCGTTATGGTTTTATGCACCTGGTGTAGGAAATGGATGTAAAGCAACTTGGTGGGGACAATACAATACTGGTAAATACAAAAACCATTGCTTCTATGCCCCTACCAGTGGAGAATGTAAAGAATTACACTAAAAAAGAACAGAATTGTTCTTTTTTTATATGACTAATACTTGACCAATCGATAAGTTATCACTCGTTAAGTTGTTTTTTCTTTTTAAATCCGCTACCGTTGTATTATAACGCTGTGCGATATTCCATAAAGAATCCCCTGCTTTTACTGTATAAGTGGTTCCAGAAGATATATTTGTCGTGGGAACTCTTAGTACCTGACCAATATTTAAAATACTTGATTTCAAATTATTTAATCTCATTAGTTCATCTACCGTTGTCTGATATGCATTTGCGATTTTATAAAGTGAATCTCCACTACGTACTACATATTCCGTATAGGTTTGGTTATTTCCAGTATTTGTGTTATTTGATGAAGAATTTCCAGGCACTTTTAATACCTGCCCAACATGAATGGTATTCGTATTCAAATTATTTAACTGTTGTAATGTACTTACCGTTGTATTAAATTTTCTAGCAATACTCCACAAAGAATCTCCACTCTTTACTGTATATGTATTTCCAGTCGTTGGTGGTGTTGGCGGCGTATTTGGTGTTAATGTAGGAATTTTCAAAATTTGACCAACATCTAACTCGTTGGTATTTAAATTGTTAAGTGACTTAATTGCAGCTACTGTTGTATTAAAACGTTGCGCAATGCTCCATAGAGAATCTCCTGATTTTACAGTATAAGTCCCTTCTGGTTCTGTTGATGTATATGGTTTTCCAATATACTTCATAACTCCTCTGACTACTGCTTCTGCAAATAATTCATAATCTTCCTTTAATTGTTGTGGATCATCCCCAGTACTATCTAAAAATCCATATTCTACAATTACAGGTTCTGTATTACTTCCAGTATCTCTGTGAATAAAATAATAGTCTTTTGCTGTATTACTAGGTAGTCTTCTTTGAAATGGTTCACGTATATTTTGCCCACTTTTTTGTAATTCATTTAGAATATCATTTGATAATGTTGCATTATTACGTAGTGCATAGATAACCTCTGCACCATCTCCTCCACCAGCATTTACATGATTTGAAATCACAATAACCCCTTTATTATCACCATAAGCTTCCATAATACGTCTCACGCGTTCCGTTGGTGTTAATGTCTCATCAGTCGTTCTTGTCATAGTAACAGGTATCCCTAACTCTTTGAAACGGTCATACATATATTGTGAAATTTTCAAGTTCAAATCTTTCTCTACAATTCCATTTCCACTCGCGCCTCCGTCTGTACCCCCATGGCCAGCATCGATCACGATTCTAGGATTATTCATCTTATCCCCCCCTCATACCTATCATATGAGAAAAGGGAAAATTTGACATATAAATAAAAAGACCTATCACTGCAGTCTATTATTTATCGCTACTTAAGCCTTTTATATATCAAACATCTAGCGCCTCAGTATTATATTTCCAATTTTATATTGGGACTGCTTTTACAGGCTTTTTTCCTCGTTTATTGTGTAAAATCTGTGCTAAATCAGATAATGTATAAATTGGTTCACTTCTAAAAGTCGCATAATTCATTTATCAATCCCCACTCTCATATTTTTAATCAAAATAAAAGATACCTGTTAAAGTACCTCAATGCATAATGCTATAAATATTTACTCACCATATATTTAACATAATAATTCTTATTATTTTTTAACTTTTCAATAATTGCTGAATAAACAGTTCTTTTATCTTTACTAACATTCATTATTAGTTGTATATAACCCTTACATTCTTCAAAAATCATGTTGTCTAATCTTCTTTCTAATATTTCTAAAACTCTTTCTTCATATTTAGTATCAATGAATACACTACTCATTATTATTGCATTTATTCTTATATCAATATCATTTACTTCATAGGATAAAATAAACATAATATACAATTTATCTGTAATATCATCGTTTTTACTTTTACAAAAATTATTTAGTATAGACAGACAATCTAAAATTTCCCCTATATTATTAGGTGATTTTATTGCATCTTCAAGATAAATGCACAAAGCCTTTTCAAAATTAATAATTTTGGCAATAACATCAAACATTACAATATTAATATCTAAATCCATTTTATCCCTAAAATTCATTTCTCCTATATAGCGGTGTTCAGAATTTTTTATTTTTTTAACTTTGTGTACATTATCAATAATGCTTCTGTTGATTGTTTCGTCTTTTTCTGTCATCAATAAATAAGATAGTAACTTAATATGCTTGTTTTTCTCAAATATATCTTCATTTTCAGAAAGAATTATAGATTGCGCTAGGGGTAGATATTCTTCTAAAATAAATTTTTTAAGTTCACCAACATATAACGAAGAAGAAAATATATTACTTCCGATATTATAATCAGTCACGTAAGTAGAATAAAATCCTGGATTTTTTTCTCTTTGTACATGTCTTTCTCTATAAATATTTATAATACTCTTTATAGCTTCCAATATATTGTCTTTTAATTTAATTTGATAAACAATATTTTCTTGGGTTCCCTTTTTATTTAATAAGGTATCATATTTAGTCGTTTTAGGATTCCTTTCTTTAATTCTAATAATACAATCAGTTAAATCATAATTTATATGTTCCTTTTCTTTTAACATTAAATCAACAACATTTTGATAAATCTGAAATTCAGATTCTGCTAATTCATTAACATTTATTTCTCCCAATACTTTCCCAAAATCCATATAAAATCTAGAATATGATTTGGCAAAATAATCCTTTATTATTAGCAATTTTCCAATATTTTTTGACCTCTTAATATTATTTGCAATTGCTTTAAACGCATCACTTATAATATTTAGATTATAATCATCTTTAATCGTTATTATATCAAGTACATTTTTCTCTAAAAGTAGATATAATTCATCATCAATATATCTTCCATAAATATCAAATAAAAACACATTGGTTTTATCTTCTTCAAATTTGAATAGTGCTTGTCTACTGCAGACAATAGACCCTATAAAATCTTCCGTAATAACAAAAGAATAATTTAATCTTATTTTGTTATATAAATTTCTATATTTTTTAAAATCTCCACTAAGAAATAACATTCGTAAAGTCAAACCATAAAATTTTTCATCTTCAAATGTATCAGCATACATATACATTGTATTAGAAATCAATTTCCTAACAAGTTTCAAATGAGTAATTGAGCCATAAAATATTGTTAAAAACACTAAATTTTGAATTTGCCTAAAACACTCTTCTAACCCAATTCCATAAATAGTAGTATACTTTGATTTGTTTTTATTGTTAAAAACATTTTTTGAAACACTTTCAAATATTTCTGATTTAATTCGATCAATGTCTGGGTAAGATAATTTATGTCTATTTGAAGATAATCTCGTTTGAAATTTATTATCAAAAGAAACTTTGTTTATCATATTCTCATATTGATGCAATAGATAAAATCATTGAAATTGCGGAAAAAAATGAGAAAACAACTATCATAGCAATTGGAGCAATTACCAATGTTGCACTTGCAATCAAGCTAGCTCCTCAGATCATATCAAAAATAAAAGTAGTATGGTTAGGCGGACATTCCCCAATACTTAAGGATAATCAAGAATTTAATTTTAGACAAGATATTCAAGCTGTTCAGGAAGTTTTTAATTCCGGTGTTGAATTAGTAGTAATCCCATGTAAAGGCGTATCATCTCATCTATCTATATCTATTTATGAGTTAGAACATTACTTAAATGAGAATACAAAACCAAATCAATTTTTGAAAACTGTTTATTTAAATTTTATGCAATCACAAATTACTACTCCAGAAGGAAAAATTGGATTCAGTAAAGTAATTTGGGATTTGGCGCCAATCGCATATGAAATCAATCCAGATTGGTTCAAAACTAAATGCATCAATTGTCCAAAAGTATTAGATAATGGTGTATATGAACAAACTACGAACCAACATAAAATTACTTTTGCTAGTTATCTATCTAGAGATAAAATCTTTCATGACTTTTTTATGAAACTAGGTGAACCAAATGAATAGTCAGATTGCACTGGATTTATTAAATAATAGCAAAGGTCTCGCAGAAGATGACAACTGGATTATTCATTCTATTTGTGTTGGAAACACAGCTACTGTTATTGCAAAAGCACTTCATTTAGACGAAGATAAAGCCAAAACACTAGGATATATTCACGATATAGGAAAACGATTTGGATTTGGTGCTTCCCATGGACTGGCAGGATATGAATATATATTAAGTCTGGGGTATAATGAAGAATATGCAAATGTATGTTTAACTCACTCCTATTTAAATAATGATATTAATTGTATTGCTGGAGGAATTCCTAATCCAGGTTCTCCCAAATACGAATGGAAAAAAGAATTTATAAAAAAATCACAAGTATACAATATATGAAAAAATAATTAATATCTGTGATTTGCTTTGTAAACAAGAAATTATGACATTAGAAAAACGACTCATAGACTTAATTAGTCGCTATGGTGAACATGAAAATACCAAGTATCATGTCAATGAAGCATTAAATTTAAAACAGTATTTTGATGAACTACTTGGATATAATTTATATGATTTATTTCCAGAAATCAAAAATAATTTATAAAAAAACACTTTCTTGTTCTAGTCAAGTAAAAGTGTTTTTCTATTGTCTACTTTTATAAAGTTACTTCACCGTATTTTCTTTCTCAAAGACAATTTGAAACGCTTCCGCATAATCAATACCTGCTTGGCATCCACGATAAGTTGCTAATGCTTTGATATTTTCTACACATCTAGAGTGAGGAAATTCACGAATTACACCTGAATATATTTTTGAAGCCTCTATCTTTTTTTCTAATCCATCTTCATGAATTTCATAGAAGTAATTTGGTTGAAATGAATTATCTAAACTCCAATCTGTTGCTGATAAGGTTTCCATATACATAAATTTTTTGATTCCTTTATTTTTCCCATTTCTTTGGAAAATACGAATCGCTGCTTGACATGCTGCCGATGTTTCTCTATGATCCAAATTTAAATCACTTGGACAATGAGTTACCACAACATCTGGTTTCACTTTGATAATTGCATCCTCAATAAACTTAACAAGTTCAATATGAGGAACCACATTAAATTCAATATTTGGAAAACTTCCTAGGATAACATTAGGTTTTCCTAGTACTTCTAAACAATCAAAAATTTGCTCGATATGTTTCTTTTCACTTGCTCTATTACTACGTTGTTCTGCCTTAGAAGACATAATACACACAGTTACCTCTTGCTTTTTCTTCATAAGAGAAGCAATCATTCCCCCTGCGCCTAAACTTTCATCATCAGGATGAGCAACAACAAATAAATATTTCATTTTATCACCTATTCTTTTCTCTAAGCATATCGTACCACAGTATCTTTAGAAAGTAAACTTATATAAGAAGACAAAAAAAGTTTCACAAATGTGAAACTTTTACGCTTCTTGATTTAAAGATACTTTTACTTCCTTCTCTTTTCCATCGCGAATATATTTAATTGTCACCGTATCTCCAACTTTATGTTTATAAAGTAAATATCTAAAGTGACTTGTATTTTTTACATCAGTATTATCCATTTTAGTAATGACATCTCCTTTTTGGAAACCTGCATTACTTGCTGGAGAATCAGATGATACAGTAATTACAACAATTCCATCCTTGATATCTTTATCTAACATAATCCCATTGCGATAAAGTAAATAAGAGTTCGTAATGTCTGCAAATTCGATTCCTAATTTAGGTCTTGTAATCGTTTTCCCTGTTTCTAGATATTCTAATTCTGTTTGAACCATCTCAATTGGAATTGCAAACCCCATACCTTCAATTTCATCTTCTACAAGTTTTAATGAATTAACACCAATAACTTCTCCATTGATATTTACAAGTGGACCTCCACTATTTCCTGGATTCATCGCAGCATCTGTTTGTAATACTTCCATAATAAATCCACCAGAATTGGTACTAACACTTACCATTCTATCTTTACCAGATAAAATTCCTTTGGTTACCGTACCTTTATATTCATCACCTAGTGGCGTTCCCACAGTAAATACAGTATCTCCAACTTCTGTTTTCGCACTACTTCCAAGTGTCGCTACACTCATAACTGCACTCTCATCTATTGATAGAACTGCTAAATCAGATAATTCATCACTTCCTAATAACTTTGCAGTCACAGTTTGTTCATTGTTATTCACAACTTTTATCTCATCTGCTCCAGATATCACATGATGATTCGTAATCACATACCCTTTCTTATCTTCTTTTTTATAGACAAAACCAGAGCCCTGTGATACTTTTTGACCATTTTTATAGGATTCAATCACTACTACTGCATCTTTAATTTTTGCGATTGCTTCTTTAATCGAATCTTTTTCTGTGATACTGACATCTTTCACAGTACGATTCACAACTTCCTTCGTTCCAGGCAAAAATTTAATCACTGCAATGGTCCCAATAATACCAACAAACAATGTTACAATAATCGTTACAATATAAGTTGTCTTTTGTTTCATATTTCCTCCTTAATCTAGTAATTCAATATCACGCCAATTATCTGGAAAACCAATTTTATTTAATATAATGTTTAAAGGAATTGTTTTCACAACCCCATCTAATCGATCAATTTCATAACTAAGTTCATTCATCATATCAGAAAACTCTTCCGTAGAAAGCATTGTTTTCATAATAATAATCAATGCGAATAGGTCATTTTTACCAAACATATACTCATCATCTGTTTTATCAATTTTTAACTGATAATGATATTTGTTATCTGGTATCGAGCGTTGTGTACGATGTTCATACAAAATATCTTCATGTGCACATAAGTTTCTAAAATTAGAAAGTAATGATAAATAAATTCCTAATTCCTCTGTGTCGACATGATAGAAATCAGCAATCACCAATTGGTCTTCTACTTTTAGTATTGAATATAATTCTGAAACAATTCCAAAAGACAATACTTTCACCAAAATCCACATCGGGATATATCCATAATTAGATAAATAGTGAAGTGTGGCACTGTGTTGTCTTCCATTAATACGAATTTGTCTCTTTGTCTTTGATAAAATATCATGAACTTGTCTTGATTTCATAGAATCCTGTGTAAAATTATCAGGATTTAAATAATCTTTTTCACGATAACCGTATTTTCTAGATAATTGATAACTAATAATAGATTTCACATTATTTTCAATGATTAACAAATATTTAAACATTAAGTTTCTTAAACTACGATCGAAAGTAAAAGCAGCATATAATTCATCAAAAGTAGAACCATTAATAAATCTTTCATCTTTATTATTTTTGGTAAATAAGTGACGGTACCCATTTAGAAAAAAATAATTTTCTCGAAACAAGATTGTTTTCGCTTTATCATAATCTTCAACTTTTAGTCCTCTTGCTTCTAAAATTTCGATCTGCTCATCTAATGTTTTAAATATCTTGCTTTTCATACTCTCACCTAGCATAATTATAACACAAAAATTATGGTTAAATATGGGTTTTTTATGTTTTATTTTCAAAACAGTGTCTACTTAATATATATGCCAAAAAGAAAAGAATTTTTCATTTGAAAAATCCTTACTGCAACAATAATTATTATTTTTTTACCAAACTTTGTCTTAATACTTTATCTTTCCAAAGGATCACTGTACAGAATAAGAATAAAACACCTGTTACTACTAGAATATATTCAATGCGAATATAATCAGCAAGTGGTCCATAAACAATCATAGAAAGCGGCATCACTGCTCCTGAGATAATAGAAATCAAAGAAAATACTCTTCCTTGTTTATCTGCATCAACTTCCTCTTGAAAAATTGTCGTAAAAGGGGTATTAATAAAAGGCATCATTACACCAATTAAACCCATCCATAATAAATAAACAATAAAATTAATAGGAATTCCTAAGAAAATGGCAAAGATACCACAAATGAAGCAACCAACTCCAATTGTATTAATCCTATTTTTAAATCCGCCCCAAGTAGAAATAATAATTCCACCAATGATGTTTCCAACAAAGAAAACGACTTCATTTAATGTTAAAAACATAGGATTGGTTCCAAAAGAACGAGTAATTAAAAGTGGCGTTAAAATAGATAGCGGTGCAAATAAAATATTAGAAATCAACATATATCGAATCATACGAGAAATAAACTTATGATTTTTTGTATATACAATTCCTTCTTTAATAGCATCAAAATATTTTGCCTCTACTTTTTCTTTTTTGATATGCGTTATTTTCACAAAAGAGAAAATAGTAATACCAATAATTGCAGTAACCACATCAACTAATAAAATATATTGTAAGGAAACATTTGCAAGTAATGCACCACTTACAGCAGGCGATACAATTAACATAATCGATTGTATGGTCGTATTAATTCCATTCACACGCATTAATTGATTTTCTGGTACAACCTCTGGAATAAATGCGGTAACCGTTGGCATTTGGATTCCACTTCCTAAGGAACGAATGGCTAATACCAAAAACAAAAGCCAAATCGAGTCAAAGCCAGCAAAGAAACAAATAGCAATTATCAATGTTGAAAGTGCAATCAATGCATCTGCTAATATAATAATTGTTTTCTTAGGATATCTATCTGCCCAAACACCCGCAAATAGCGAAATAAAAACTTGTGGGATAAACGCACATAGGGTTGCAATCGTCATCATCATACCTGATCCAGTTTTTAATGTGATATACCAAATAATCGCATATTGCACTAATGACGACCCAAATAATGAGATAGCCTGGCTTGTTAAAAACATGCCTATTTTTTTCTTCCAATTTTTCATAAAACACTCCTTCAAACTGATCGCTTTCATTATAGCATGTTTTTTCCCATTCTCTCCAATATCATACTAAGTGGTGCATTTTTGTTTGTAAGTTGTTCTTTTTAGAAACTAAAAATAAGAGATTCTATTCTCTTATTTCTGATAGAAATATTTGATAACACTATCGGTTAATATTTTTGCTACTTTATCTTGATAAGTATCTTGTTTTAATAAATATCTATCATTTGGATTGCTAATATATCCTACTTCTACCAATACTCCAGGTCTATCTAATCGATGAAATAGATACATATCATTTTTTTGTTTCGCGTCCCTTTTAGTATATAAATATTGCTTTAAATCCGTTTGAATCAACGTTGCTATTTTCTTATTTTCTTTTTTCTTACTATCATAAAATACCTGTGCCCCATGATAAGTTGTTGTCGTATCTGCATTTAAATGGATGGATAAATAGATATCACAATTAGAACGATTAATCATATGACTTCGTCTTGATAAATCACTACGCTTTCGATTAATCGTATATGGAACAGACAGGTCATAATCCCCATCACGTGTTAAAAACACACTGGCTCCTTGTTCTTTCAATTTGGATTCTAACTTTTTCACAATCCTTAAATTAATATCTTTTTCATAAGTCGTCTTATATAAAGCACCACTATCAGGCCCTCCATGTCCTGCATCCAGATAAATCACTTTATTAATTAATG
>JAGZRP010000016.1 GCA_018381595.1 Bacillota bacterium | reverse complement strand
AATGTTTTAATGGTCTGCAACTTAGATTATTCTAGCATGAAGGGAAAAAATTTAAGCAGTCGTAAAAGAAAAGAAAATAAAATTGAAATTATTTTTAAACCATACGATATTAAATTAATTAAAACCTCAAATACAAAAGAGCCATTGATTGATGCGATTTTTGAACGTTTGACAGAAGAAATGAGAAAGATGAAAATTGAAAATACAATTTTCTGTAGTAAGAAAGCATTTGAAAAACAAGTGAAAAAAGAAAATAAAGAAACCATTTGTAAAGAAACACCAAGTACTGTTACAAAAAATGAAGAGTTAGAAGAGAAGAAACAACTGAAAAAAATTGTAAATGCAATTGTAACTTGTGTACAAGATGAGTGGACTACCATTCAATTAAAAGCAACCAGATCAAATAAACCAATTGCTATTAAAATGGCGATTTGGAAAAAAGATGGTAAATTAATGAGTCATCAAGGGCTTGAAAAAGAAGCATTAAAGAAAATCGAGACAGAAATAGAAAAATTAGTACAATTAACCAGTGGAAAAGTAGAAAAACCATGGACTGTTCTGAATATGATTGTAAAAGAGAATGGACAAGTTGGATTTGAATATGGTTATGAGGATGCAAAATAAAACTAGATAATGAATATCTAGTTTTTTATTTGTTTCATTTTCGAAATACTTTATCAATATAAATTGCAGTAATTAGAAGGTCAATTGCAATCATAATGAGATATCCTCCAGCAAACATGGTCCAGAGTGTAAATCCTTTAAATGGTTTGAAAATCAGGATAAATCCAAATACAAACTTCAAGAAACAATCTAGTAAATCCCATCCCCACGGTAATTTTAAACTTGATTTTTGAAATACGACATTTAATTTTAATGTTGCACTAGATACAACCCAAATTCCTACAATAATACCAATGACAGTATTTGATAAGTTTGGGCGGAATAAAAGTAACATGGATAATACGAAACTAACAACACCTTGGGTTAAACTAAAGTTTGGAAGTAGAATAGTATCTTTTGAAAAAATACCGTATATGATTTGTTCTATTCCAATAATTAAGAGTAGAATCCCTAATACTTGATTAATTCCTTTTAAAAATTGAGCAGGGAATATCAAGAGAAGAATTCCAATGATGAATAAAATACCTGCACTTATAAGTGGCATATAACCCCATCTTAATTTTTTCATTTAGACGCCCTCTTTCTCATATTACTATTTTAACATATCTCGAATCGTATCGTATAAAAAAGGTTTAAATTCTTCAATTTTTATTGGTTCTTTGTAAAGAATTGTATGGAAACAAGTAGAGCTTACGAGTTCAATAATCATAAATAGCGTGATTTCTGGATTTGTGAGATTGATATGATTTTCCTCAATTCCTTTTATAAATAATTGATAGAGTGAATCTTTTCCTTCTTCAATTTTCAATGCATTATTATATATGCCACTCGATAAGTTTTTAGAAATAAATTTTAATAATAATGGCTCTTTAATAAGTTCATCGATGACATAATTAATGACAAAAATAATTTGATCACTGAAACTATTAATATAGTTGTGATGAAGACTTTCTAAAGCATCGTGGAATAGTTGCTGACTTTTCGAAGTAATTAATACATTTCTAATATCATATTTATCTTTAAAATAAAGATAAAAAGTTCCTTTGGCAACATTTGCTTCGTCGACAATTTCTTGAATCGAAGTATTTTCAACCCCCTTTTCTGTGAAAAGATGGAAAGCGGTTTCCAATAATCTCTGTTGTTTTATTTTTTTATTTTCCTCACTTTTTTCCATTTTTAGTTCACCTCACTTTTATTATGACATATAATGAACTGTTAGTCAATAATCAGAATGTAATATGAATCTTGTAATTATTATATCTATTTAAATATTGACTAGTGGTCATTTTTGTGATATATTGTCAGAAATGACTAATGGTCATAAAAGGAGGGAACATGAAAAAATTAAGTGAATGGACTTGTAAACACAGAATACTGATATTAATTGTGTCATTGTTACTATTGATTCCTACCATTCTTGGAATTAAGGCAACAAAAATTAATTATGATATTTTAGTATATCTTCCAGATGATATTGAAACCATGAAAGGGCAAGAAATATTAACAAATGATTTCCATATGGGTGCTTTTTCGATTGCACTCATTGATCATATGGAAACAAAAGATTTGGTTTCATTAGAAAATCAAATCAGAAAAATAGATGGTGTGGAAAAAGTAATAGGAACCTCAGATATGATAGGAACTACAATTCCAAAAGAAATGCTACCAGATTCTATTCAAAATAAAATAGAGAAAGACGGATTTAGTCCGATATTAATTACATTTAAAGATTCTATTTCTGATGAGAAAACAATTGAGGCAATTGAAACGTTAAGAGAAACAACCTCAAAAGCATGTCACTATAGTGGGATGAGTTCTGTTGTAAAAGATACTGGAGACATTGCAAACTCAGAAATTGCGGTTTATGTCATCGTCGCTGTTATTTTCTGTGGAATTGTTTTACTATTCGCATTAGATTCCTATGTTGTTCCAGTATTATTACTTTGTAGTATTGGATTTTCCATTCTTTACAATATGGGAACCAATGTGATGTTTGGAGAAATTTCATATATTACCAAAGCAATTAGTGCAGTATTACAATTGGGAGTTACGATGGACTTTTCTATTTTCCTATATCATGCTTATCAAAGACAGAAAAGGCAACATACAGATAAATTAAAAGCAATGGAAGAAGCAATTGTGGAAACGATGCGAAGTGTTGTTGGTAGTTCGCTTACTACAATTGCCGGTTTTTTAGCACTTTGTACGATGACATTAACACTTGGTAGTGATATTGGTCTTGTTATGGCAAAAGGAGTATTACTTGGTGTTGTATCAGTCATTACAATTTTTCCTGCATTACTATTAGTATTTGATAAATGGATTGAGAAGACAAAACATCGTGAACTCTTTCCAAAGTTTGACAAATTAAGAAAATTCAATATCAAACATTATCAATTAATTGCTATTTTGTTTGTCATTCTACTAGTACCTGCATACTATGGACAAATGAATACAAAGGTATATTACAATTTAAATAAAGCGATGCCTGCTAGTTTACCTAGTAGTAAAGCAAACGAACTACTAAAAGATAAATTCGATATCGTTTCGCCAGAATTGATTTTAGTGTTCAAAGATATGGACGCACATCGATTAAATCAAATGCTTTCTGAGATTGAATCTGTAAAGGGAATTGATTTTGCCTTAAGTTTATCAAAAATCAATGAAATTGGACTTCCAGAGGAAGCATTGCCAAATGAATTGTTATCCATGTTAAAAAGTGATAAATATCAAATGGTGATTGTAAATTCAACGTATGAAACCGCAACGCCAGAATTAAATCATCAGATTAAAGAAATGAATCAGATTGTCAAAAAATATGACAAGAAAGCAATTCTCGCGGGAGAAGGACCATTGATGAAAGATTTGGTTGAAATCAGTGATCAAGATTTTAAAAATGTAAATACCGCATCGATTGGAATTATATTTATTTTAATGGTATTTGTTTTAAAATCTATTTCACTTCCCATTATTTTGGTAGCTACCATTGAATTCGCAATTTTCTTAAATATGTCTGTTCCATATTATACAGGAGTAACAATTCCATTTATCGCATCAATTGTGATTGGAACCATCCAATTAGGAGCAACAGTAGACTATGCGATTTTAATGACCACAAAATACCGAGAAGCAAGAAGAAGTGGTCAAGATAAAATAAAATCAGCTGATTATGCATTAAAACATTCTATGACATCTATTATGGTGAGTGGTTTATGTTTCTTTGCTGCCACTTGTGGGGTAGGAATGTATTCCAAACTTGAAATGATTGGCTCTTTATGTACATTAATTTCAAGAGGGGCTATTATCAGTATGATTGTTGTAATTACTGTATTGCCAGCATTATTAATTATTTTTGACAAGGTCATTGAAAAAACAACATGGGATAAAAAACTAGGAAAGAAGGTTATAAAATGAGTTTCAAGAAAAAAGTGATTCCAGTATTACTAACAGGTATCTTATGTGCCCAGCCAGTCTCTGCTTTTGCACTTACAAAAGAAGAAACGGTATATAGTAAATTAAAACCAAACGGAACAAGTTATAAAACAATTGTCAATGAACATTTAATCAATGAAGAAAAAGCCAAAGAATTAACTGATAAAACAAATTTAAGTCATATCAAAAATATCAATGGAAATGAAACTTTTAAACAGGTAGAAAACCAAATCACTTGGCAAAGTAATGGTAATGATATTTATTATCAAGGAGAAACCAATGAGAAACTTCCAATTGAAATGAAAATTCGCTATGAATTGGATGGAAAAGAAATTTCATATAAAAAGTTAGCAGGAAAAAGTGGAACTTTAAAAATGACAATTTCAATGAAAAATCTTACAAAAGAAGAAGTTATAGTAAATGGAAAAAAAGAGACGATATATACACCATTTGCAGTAGCAAGTGTCTTTTATATCAATAATAAAAATTTAAAATCAGTTAAAGGAGAACATGTAAAAATTGTTGATGATGGAACGAAGACCATGTTTCTTGGAGTTACTTTCCCAGGGCTCAAAGAAAGTTTAGGTGTGGATAAGTTAGATATCCCAGAAAAATTGACACTTACAATGGATGTGAAAAACTTCGAAATGGGAAATATCATTACCGTAGCAACTCCGAACATCTCTGAATTTCTTGATATTTCTAAAACTGGAGATATCAATGCACTTTACCAACAATTAGGAACCTTAAATCAAGCAAGTCAAACGATATTAAGTGGAGCAAAAGAATTGAATCAAGGACTCATTACTTATCATGGAAAGAATCAAGAATTTCAGAATGCTTTAGGAAAAATTACGACTGGTGCAACCATGCTAAATACAAAATATAGTGAATTAGATGAAGGACTTCGATTGATTGATTCAAAAGTAGAAGAATTGGTAGCGGGAGCAGATAAAATCAATCAAGGGGTAAAAGGAAGCTTAGGAGGAATTACACTTCCTGACTTTGGAAGCAAAAAAGCAGAACTAAATACCATGTATCAAGGACAATTACAATTAACACAAAGTTTAAATACGTTAAAAAATGCCAAAGAATTAGAAGGGACTTATTATCAGAACTTATCCGATTTAATCGAAGCGAATGAGAATTTGCTTACATCTCTTCCAGCAGATACGGATGAAACAGTTGTTCAAAATTTAAAAAATCAAATCAGTCAAGAAAAACAAATTTTAGCGGGACTAATAACAAATCAACAGACATTGATACAAGGATTAGAAAAAGCAAGTGATAGCAATCAATTATTCGCAAATGGAACTAGTAGTATCATAACAATGATAGATGGAATGCCAGATGTGAATGGATTACTTTCTAACTTAGGAAATCTTGCAAACGGATGTGAAGAATTATATCAAGGAAGTGTCGCTTTAAAAGAAGGACTTGATCAATTAGTACTAGGAAGTAGTGAAGTGAAAAAGGGAATCAATGAATTACAAGGTGGTCTTACTGAACTATATCAAGCCCAAAGCCAGCTTGTAGATGCAACGAATAGCTTGAAAAATGGAAGTAGTACATTAGAATCAGGAATCAATACTTTCCACCATACTGGTATTGCGAAAATCAATCGATATGTCAATCAAGGTATGAAGAATCTGCAGAAAAGAGTAGAAAAATTGTTAGAATTATCAGATAAATACCAAACCTATACTCAAAAAAATGATACAGATAAAGGAACAATAAAATTTGTTTTTCTAACAGATTCGATTAAAAAATAAAGAATTCCACAGAATGAACTGTGGATTTTTTATGAAATAAAAGTTTTCCTGTGGAAAAAACAAAAAATAGATAGTATTAAGAATCTTTTCCACAATAAAACATTTCTTTTTTGAATGGATTGTATCATTTTGTCAATTGAAATGATCTCTAAAGAAAAATCTAAATTCATAGTATTTGCTAGGAGGACAAACTATGAAAAGAAATTTAGAATTTTCTGGATTAACGGATAAACAAGTATTGGAATCAAGAGAACAAAATGGAAGCAATCAAATTACTGTAAGAAAAAAAGATGGTTTTTTCATGTTGTTACTACAATCATTAGGGGACCCAATCATCAAAATATTACTGATTGCATTAGGAATTAAAACAGTCTTCCTAATGAAAGATTTTGATTGGTTTGAAACGGTTGGAATTGTCATTGCTATTTTTTTAGCGTCGTTCATTTCCTCGATTTCAGAATATGGAAGTGAGAAAGCATTTGAAAAATTGCAAGAAGATTCCTCTAAAATAAAATGTCGTGTCAAACGAAATGGGAAAAAAATAGAAGTTCCAATTGATGATATTGTGGTTGGAGATTTGGTTTTATTAGAGTCTGGTGACAAAATCCCCGCTGATGGGAACTTAATTGAAGGGGAAATTACCGTTGATGAATCCTCTTTAAATGGGGAGACGAAGGAAGCCACGAAAGTCTCCTTAGATAGTGTCTACCAAGAGGCAACAGATAAGAATATTGTTTATCGAGGTACGGTTGTTTATTCAAAAACAGGAATTATGCAAGTAACAAAAGTTGGGGATGATACCTTTTATGGAAAATTAGCTCGTGAAGTACAAGAAAAACAACCAGATAGTCCTTTAAAATTAAGATTACGTGGTCTTGCTTCCACAATTAGTAAAATTGGCTATTTTGGAGCATTATTAGTTAGTTTTTCTTATTTATTTTCTACGATTGTAATTGATAATCAATTTCAAATGGATAAAATAGTTGCTATGGTAACAAACTTTCCTGTGATGAGTGGGCATATCTTATATGCACTTACTTTAAGTGTTACTATTATTGTTGTCGCTGTTCCCGAGGGATTACCTATGATGATTACCCTTGTTTTATCTTCTAACATGAAACGGATGCTGAAAGAGCATGTACTTGTCCGAAAGTTAGTTGGGATTGAAACTGCAGGAAGTTTAAATATTTTATTTACAGATAAAACCGGAACCTTGACAAAGGGGAAGTTAGAAGTCATTCGTCTCATGAGTGGAAGTATGAAAGAGTATAATGTCGAAGCAGAATTAGGAAAATACAAGCCTTATCAAGAGCTAGTAAGAGATTCTGTTTATTATAACAATGCAAGTAGCTATGATGCCTCTAAGAAACAAATCATTGGTGGAAATATTACGGATAGAGCACTCCTTCAATTTATCAATCCACCCTACCAATTTTCGAAACAAGTAGTAGGAACAGTTCCTTTTGATAGTAAAAACAAATACTCTTCTGCGACCATTCGTGATGGAGTTGAGACCATTCACTATATCAAAGGAGCTCCTGAAAAAATTATTCCAAAGTGTACGGAATATTATGATGAATTGGGAAAAAAGCGAAGAATTGTATCCACACTTAGTTACTTAAAGAAGATTGATGACATGACAAAAAATGGAATTCGAGTGCTTGCTCTTGCCACTGCAAAGAAATCACCAGAATTACCTATGAATACGAATCTAGTGCTCGTTGGAATTGTTTTTATCAAAGATGAAATTAGAAAAGAAGCCATTGAAGGAATAGAGTTAGTGCATCAGGCACATATTCAAACAGTTATGATTACAGGAGATAACAAAGATACTGCGACGTCGATTGCAAAAGAAGTAGGTCTTTTAAAAAAACCGAGTGATTTGGTTCTCACGAGTGATGAGTTGAATCGTAAATCGGATGAAGAATTGAAACAGATATTACCAAACCTCCGTGTAGTAGCTCGATCACTTCCCCAGGATAAAAGTCGATTGGTTCGTATTAGCCAAGAATTAAATTTAGTAGTTGGAATGACTGGAGATGGAGTCAATGATGCTCCAGCGTTGAAAAAAGCAGATGTAGGATTTGCAATGGGAAGTGGAACAGAAGTTTCCAAAGAAGCAAGTGATATTGTAATATTAGATGATAATTTCAAATCCATATCTAGAGCCATTTTATTTGGAAGAACGATTTTCAAAAGTATTAGAAAATTTATTATCTTTCAATTAACTGTAAATATTTGTGCGGTCAGTTTATCTATCATTGGACCATTTATTGGGGTAGATACACCAGTTACTGTCATTCAAATGTTATGGATTAATATGGTTATGGATACTCTGGCAGGAATTGCATTTGCCTATGAGCCCCCTCTTTTGGAGTATATGAAAGAAAAACCAAAGAGAAAAGATGAAGCCATTATTAATCAATATATGAAAGATGAAATTATGTTTACTGGTGCATACTCTGCATTATTATGTGTTTTGTTTTTAAAACTACCATGGATTCATCATTTTTTTAGAAGTGGTACGAATGATAAATATTTAATGACTGCTTTCTTTGGTTTATTTATTTTTATGGGGATTTTTAATAGTTTTAATGCCAGAACTCATCGTTTAAATTTGTTATCACATTTATATCAGAATCGTGCATTTATCATTATTATTGCGTTTATATTGTTTGTTCAAATTAATCTGATTTATTTTGGAGGGAATTTATTTAGAACATTTGGTTTAACCTTCTATGAATTTATTATTATGGTGTTATTTTCACTCACAGTGATTCCTGTGGATTGGTTTCGAAAACTGTATTTGAGAAAAAAAGGAATGATAGGTGGGGTATAAAAAAAGAAATCGTGAGATTTCTTTTATTGGTTAACAACTTGATTGACTACTTCAACATTATGCGCTTGTAATCCTTTATCAGTTTCGACCTCTTCATATTTTACTTGGTCTCCTTCTGATAAAGTTTTGTAACCATCACATTTAATTTGGCTATAGTGAACGAAAACGTCTTCGTTTTTATCATTAATGATAAAACCAAATCCCTTCTCATTGTTAAACCATTTGATTGTTCCTAATTTCATCATACTACCTCATTTCTGAACAATTATAGTATAACTTTTTTAAAAACTTGAAATTTTTTTGTTTCTTCACTTATCATAAACAGAACGCGAACGATTTGAATTGTAAAAAAACAGCATTTTTGAAACCGTTTATACCCAGAAATGAATCTTTTGTGTAAATTGTTAAAAATCTATTTTTGGCGATGTTAATATGTCCATGGAGTGATAGGAATGAAGAAATTTGTAATGAAACATTGTATGAATTTTATAGCTAATAATGATGAATCATTAACGGATGAAAATTTAGAAATCATTTCGTATGGTTTAGAAGGATTATATTTAACTGTTACAAAACTAATAATCATTGTTACTCTTTCTATTATTTTAAATTTATGGAAAGAAGTGATTATATTTCTATTTATCTATAATATCATTCGTATGACATCGTTTGGACTACACGCTACGAAGAGTTGGATTTGCTTAGTTAGTTCAACAATTATTTTTATAGGAGTTCCACTTTTTTGCGAGTCTATTATCATGGACTTACATATGAAGTTGTTAATTGGAACGATATGTACGATATTAATGTTTAAAAATGCTCCAGCAGATACTTATAAAAGACCAATTGTGAATCCAAAAAGAAGGTTAATATATAAATTATTATCAACAGGTATTTCAATTGTTATGACAATTGCTTCTATTATGGTAGAAAATCAATTTATTTCAAATGCATTGATTTTGGCTTTAGTTGTACAGTGTCATATGATATCACCATTTATTTATAGAATATTCCATTTACCTTATAATAATTATAAAAGATATCAACACAGTTCATGTTGAAGCGTTTAAATTAATTTAAACATAGATAAATGAAAGGAGTGAATGAAAAATGATGAAGAAAATTGCAGCATTACTTGCAACAGCAGGAACTTTATTAGCAACTGTTGGTTCACAAGCTTGTATGTTCTTAATAGTAGATGAGCCAACATGCCCTAAATCATTAATTAAATAAAAGGATTAAAGCATCTAAAACTTTAATCCTTTTATTTTCAGTTTTTGTAAAAATAGTTTTCCACTGACTTCTGTTTCATGGTAAATATTCGCATGATTTTTTTCTAACTCTTTGACTAAACTTAAGCCTTGTCCATGTTCTTTTCCTTTAGTTGTATACCCAGATTCACCTATTTTACTAAAATCAGTATTGGAACGATATGTATTTCCTATTTGAGTAACGAATGTATTTTTACCCTCTTGAAATATTTGAATACTTACGATTTTATCCTCTGATTCTATTTCCTGTGCTTCTTCTATAGCATTTCCCAAAAAAACACTTACAATTTTGCAAATATCGAAAAACTCTAAAGGTGTCAATTTTTTTTCTATATTTTTCTTTTCCAATTTTGGAGAAATATCTATATGGATTTTAACATCCTTATTTGTCAATAATAATTTTTGATAAACAATACCTTGTATTCCCAA
>JAGZRP010000015.1 GCA_018381595.1 Bacillota bacterium | reverse complement strand
GAGTGAGGTTCATCGGCAAATGGGGTAGCAGTGGACCAATTATTAAATTCCATACCTGGACCGTAATCATAAATTGGTTTTGCGGTTGAACCGATTTGTTTATTTAATTGTGTAGCACGATTTAATGTTCTTGCAGCATTGACATTTCTACCACCACCAATGGCAGCAACGGCACCTGTTTTTACATCAACAACAGCAACTCCACCTTGGACAACATCATTTTCCCATTTAAATGTTTTTCCATTCATAACATCTTCTACATGTTGTTGTTGCTCTTTATTCATCGTTGTATATATTTGCATTGATACGTTGTATGGATTTAATCCAGTTCTTTCTTTTACATCTACAACAACTGCATCAATAAATGATTGATATTTATGTGGATTGGCATCACCCGTTCCATCGCTTTTCTTTAATATTTTGTCTACTGTTAATTTCATCGCAGCGTTGTATTCTTTTTCATCAATATATTTATGACGTTTCATTAAGTATAAAACAGTTTGTCTACGCTTTTCTGCTAAATCTGGATGAATATTTGGATCATATGTATTTGGAGCTTGGAACATACCAGCAATCATAGCAGCTTCCGCTAAATTGATATCTTTTGCACTTTTCCCAAAGTAGGTAAGACATGCTTGTTCAACTCCCCATGCGCCACTACCTAAGTAAGGAGCATTGACATAGAACTCTAAAATTTCTTGTTTTGTATAATGTTTTTCGATTTGGAAAATAGACATATAAATATCTGTAAATTTACGAGTAATACTTCTGTTCGTTGAAGTAAAGTGGTTTTTAGCAATTTGCATGGTTAGTGTACTTGCACCACCTGCATTTTTACCAAGTAATGTACCAAAACTTGCTTTTACAAAACGTGGTAAATCAAATCCATTATGTTGGAAGAATCTTGAATCTTCCGTTGCTACAATGGCATCTACTAATACCTCTGGCATTTGGTCATAACTAATTTTCTCACGATTTTCACTTCCTAATTTATCTATGATAGAACCATCTGTACTATATAGAATAGAAGCTTCTTGGTGATAAAGTTGTTGCGTACTAAACTTTGGAGCATCTTTTACTATCTTAAACATAAATAGTCCGAGTAAGATAAGAAATAAGATTCCAAGAATCAGTAATACCATCAATACTTTTTTTCCAATTTTCTTTTTCTTTGTTTTATCCTTTGCTTTTTTGCTATTTACTTTTTTAGAAGCACGTGCAGAGCGAGTACTTGCAACTGTTGCAGTGATTTCTTTTTCTTCCGTTTTCTTATTACCAGTTCGTGCATGTTTCGCACTTCTTGTATTTTTCTTTTCCATTGTAACCTCCATATTCTTTTTCTTGTTTATGATATTGAGTAAGTTTGGAACAAATAAGACACCATCTAAAATTCCAATGATGAGTAGGGATTTTAAAAATCCGATAGCAAATATTCCGATAATAAATGCAATTACACTAATGATGAAAATTGCAGTTTCATATTGGTGTTCACTTAAATATTCCATGATTTTTTTATATTGTTTCAGGAAGGGTCACCTTCTTTCCAAACATCCTCTAATATTTTTAAATAATCTAATCTTGGTGCATATTTTGTTTCAATTCTTTTTCCATAGGTTTCAAAGTAAGAAACAGGAATGGACTTTCTTGTATGATTATCTAAGAATGCCATTAATTTACTACTATCTAAAAAATATGTCAAATTGAGATTGGTGAATCGAATAATTAAAAAACCAATTCCACCATGTTCTGTTATTTTTTTCAAGTGTTCAATTTGGTGGGGGTGAATATTACTTAAAGGAAAGAAACTTTTATTTCTGGTTTCTTTTGCTTCAAAGTCAATATATTTCCCTTGATAGACTCCATTGTAATCTGTTGTTGATGGTGTTTTATAATAAGCTTCTTTAATGACCGCATCAATACGAGATTTAAAATCTACTTTTACTACGGTAATTGGAGTCGGTTTTTTATAGATAACCGCAATATTATGAGCTAAATAATAGCGATTTGTTTCATTAATATCACTTTCTAGACTCATTCCACGGTTCCCATGGGTGATATTTGTATGTTTTAATGTCTTCATTCCGTTTGGATAATTCACAAGCATTCACCATTATTATTATACTATAAAGATAATAAATTTTCTACTACAAGTGTTCTGATTTTTGATTTTGTAAAAAAATAAATAGGAATCATTACTATTTTTGAAAATTTGTGATATAATGAAAGTAGGAGGTCAGTTATGGCAAGATATAGATGTAAAATATGTGGATATGTATATGATGATACAAAAGAAAGTGTTCCTTTTGAGGAATTACCAGATACTTGGAAATGCCCAATTTGTGGAGCACCGAAAAACATGTTCATTGAAATAGAAGAACCCGTGGAAAAGAAAATGGAAGAAACCTTAGAAAAGGTAGAAGAAAAAGTAAATACTTTGAATGAATATTTAATAGAATATGCGAAAAGTGATGATGAAGTAGAAACTTATATGAGAGATATTCATGAAATGGCGGTTTCCCATAAACCAATTTTAGCCGCTATGAGTACAAAAAAGACACTTGTCTCATGGGATGATATCTTAGTATTGGGAGGACAATTAAATCCTATGCCACTTTCTGAAGATGCAGAAGTGAAGACCAAAACAGTGATTGGGAAACATGCGAAGCAGCCAATGGAATTAGAAAGTCCTATTTATATTTCTCACATGTCTTTTGGGGCATTATCCAAAGAAACGAAAATTGCTCTTTCTAAAGCAAGTGCGATTGCTAAAACAGCAATGTGTAGTGGCGAAGGAGGAATTCTTCCAGAAGAGTTTGATAGTGCTTATAAGTATATTTTTGAGTATGTGCCTAATTTATATAGTGTCACCGATGAGAATTTAAAAAAGGTTGATGCGATCGAAATTAAAATCGGTCAAGGGACTAAACCTGGAATGGGAGGACATTTACCAGGTGCAAAAGTCACCGATGAGATTGCAAAAATTCGAGGGAAAGAAGTTGGAAAAGATATTATTAGTCCCTCTTTCTTTCCAAATGTAAAAACAAAGGAAGATTTAAAAGCATTGGTAGATGAATTAAGAGAACGTTCTTGTGGCCGCCCAATCGGGATTAAAATTGCAGCAGGTCATATTGAAGATGATTTAGAATTTATTTCTTTTGCAAAACCTGATTTTATTACAATTGATGGTCGTGGAGGTGCAACCGGTGCAAGCCCTAAATATATTCGTGACGCAACGAGTGTTCCAACGATTTATGCGCTTCATCGAGCTCGTAAGTATTTAGATGAACATCAGTTAGATATTGATTTAGTAATTACAGGTGGATTACGTGTTTCAAGTGACTTTGCAAAAGCACTTGCTATGGGAGCAGATGCGGTTGCTATTGCAACAAGTGCAATGATGGCTGCTGGATGCAGTCAATATCGTATTTGTGATAGTGGCAACTGTCCTATGGGTATTGCCACTCAAGATTCAGTTTTAAGAAAACGTATTAAAATAGACTTTAGTGCGAAAAGAGTATTTCATTATTTAGATACTAGTTTAGAAGAATTAAAAACTTTTGCTCGTATTACAGGACACGATGATGTTCATGCATTGAGTGTGAAAGACTTAGTGACCGTAAATGATGAAATCAGTAAATATACTAATATTCCACATGCATAAGAGAAACATTGTTTCTCTTTTTGTTTACAGTGATATACCTTTTTTGTATTGATTTCTGTATATTAGTGTACTATACTATAAGTAGAAAGTAAGGAGTAAGAGGTATATGGAAAATAATGAGGTAAAAAATGTAAATTCAGAGGAAAAGCCAAAGAAGTTAAAAAAAGAAATTAATGTCTGGTTAGGAATGTTTATTGTTTTATGTGTTGGACTTGCAATTGTAGGTGGAATTTATTTTTATTGTAAGAATAACGAACCAAAAGATAATGATGATAAGAAAGTAACAGAGACAAAGAAACCAGAAAAGACTACAACCCCAACTAAAACGCCTGAGAATGAAGTGAAAGATGAAAACTTAGCAGTAACAGATACTTTAGTTCAAAAGTTATATAGTTATGTTGATAATAAGGATTTGGAAATATTTAAAATAATTCAAAGTAAAATTGAACGTGGAAAAACTACAAAGGTTACTGCAGAATCTTTGACAGCCAAAGAAAAAAACTTATTAGCTTATAAACAAATTCCTGCATTTTCTATTCAACAAAAATATTGTGGAAATTATGCAGGTATGATTACATATAACACAACAGACAGTACAATTAACTATTGGGTTTGTGGAAATGCTGCTTCTGGGGGTAGCACTCCAATCGATGAAGCAATAAAAAAATATGATGACCGTAATAATCAAACTTCATCATTTAATGAAAATTTATTAAAAGAAAAAGTAGAAGAAATATTTGGTTCAGGGATGTATCAAAGAACAGAATTCCCATTAGATATGTATTCAAAGTATGTATATGATAATCATTCAGGAGATTATGTGATGCAATATTGTTTGGCCTGTGGAGGAACTGGAGGAGCTAGAGGGAATTCTATTTTAACCAGTGCATTAAAGACAAAAGAAAATATTCAAATTACAGAACAAATTACTTGTACAAAAGCAAATTATTGTGAAAAAGATTATCAAATTTTTATTCGCCATGTATTTAAAAATGTAAATGGAAATTATTATTATGATTATTCTGAATTAGCAAATTAAAACACCAATTGGTGTTTTTTTGACATAAAACTTGGAAACATGGTATAATGAACACGTTTAAAAAAGGTGATGGAAATGAAAATTAATAGCGTCAATTTAGAGATTTCAGCGGTGAGACGTAGTCAATATCCAGCAGATAATAAGCCAGAATTTTTATTGGTAGGACGTTCAAATGTAGGAAAAAGTAGTTTTATTAATACTTTAATTCATCGTAAAAATTATGCGAGAACTTCTTCACAACCAGGGAAAACACAAACCATTAATTTCTATTTAGTTAATGATGAATTTTACTTAGTAGATGCTCCAGGATATGGATTTGCTAATGTTAGTAAGCCAATGCGTAAGAAGTTTGGATTGATGATGGAAGATTATTTAGTGAATCGTCCTAATTTAAAAAATGTATTTATGTTAATTGATTTTCGTCATAAACCAACAAGTGATGATTTGATGATGTATGAGTTTTTAAAATATTATAATATTCCGGTTACGATTGTTGCAACCAAAGTAGATAAAGTGGGAATTACCAATCGTCAAAAACAACGTAGCTTGATTCTAGATCAATTTGATTTGGTTGTTGGAGATGATTTTGTGATGTTTTCTAGTGTTACAAAATTAGGAAAAGAAGAGATTTACGACAGAATTGAAAGAACCACTGAAATATAGGAACCAAAGCATATTCTTCAAATAGACTAATACTAGGTGATTACATTGAAACTAGTATTTCTAGATAATGAGAATATGCTTCTTTTTTTAAATCAGTTTTATCAAAAGAAACTTGATTTTTCTAGTGTTGATTCCCTTGAGGAACAATTAAAAGACTTACTTTTTTATCTAAAGCAAATATATCATTTAAAAATAAGTGGATATTATTCCATTTATGTTACCAAAGATGAAAACTATGGAATGATATTAAAGATTCATCGAGAAGAGTTAGATGAATTTGATTATTTCCATGATGAAATAGAAATTTGTCTTCATATTAATAAAGAAGGTTCTATTTTATACCAAGTAGAAGATCCAACTCTTTTGAATCAAGAATTTCTTTCTCATACGAAATTGTATTATTATGAGAACTGTTTTTATTTTGAATTACAAGAGAGATTAAAAGAAATTGAAATGGGACAATTTCTAGAGTTTACGCAACCAACTTTTATAGAAGCAAAAGAAATTACGAAGTATGGAAAAGAGATTTTTTTGTCTCATAAAAATGCTTGGTAGATAAAAGAAAATATGTTATAATACCCAAAGAAAACGAGGCGATAAGAATGAGAAAACCAGTTGTAGCACTCTTAGGAAGACCGAATGTAGGAAAGTCTACATTATTTAACCGTATGGTTGGTAAAAAAATATCAATTATCGAAGATACTCCAGGAGTTACAAGAGATAGAATTTATGGAACTGTCAATTTTCAAAACCATTCCTTCCATTTAATTGATACGGGGGGAATTGATACAGCGGATGGTCATTTTAATGATTCCATTATTATGCAAGCAGAACTAGCAATCGATGAAGCAGATATTGTTTTATTTGTCGTAGACGGGAAAGAAGGACTCACAAGTAATGATACCGTTGTTCGTGATATGTTACTAAAATCACAAAAACCAGTGATTGTAGTCATTAATAAAATGGATTCAAAATTGTCTCGTGATAATATGTATGATTTTTATGAACTTGGAATGGATACTTATATGCCAGTCAGTGGAGAGCAGAATGAAGGTATTTACGATTTATTAGAAGAAATTACCAAAGATTTTCCTGAAATATCTGAAGAATACGAAGATGGAATCATTAAGTTCTGTGTGATTGGTAGACCAAATGTAGGAAAAAGTAGTTTGGTTAATGCGATCATAGGTGAAGAGCGTGTAATTGTAAGTGATGTTGCCGGAACAACACGTGATGCGATTGATATGACATTTAAATACCATGATAATGATTATGTAGTAATTGATACAGCGGGAATGAGAAAACGTGGTAGAATCTATGAGAATGTTGAAAAATACAGTTTACTTCGTTCGTTAAAAGCAATTGATAGAAGTGATGTTTGCTTAATTGTCATCAATGCTGAAGAGGGAATTGTAGAACATGATAAACATATTGCTGGGTATGCATTAGAAGCAGGAAAAGCCGTTGTTTTGGTAGTAAATAAATGGGATACCGTAGATGATAAAGATTCTAAGATGAAAGAATTTAAAGAATTGTTAAAATATGAATTCCAATTTATGACCTATGCACCAATAGTATTCTTAAGTGCAAAAACGAAAAAGAGAATTCATACATTGATGCCAGAAATATTAAAGGTATATGAGAATAGTCGTAGGGAAATTAAGACAAGTGTATTAAATGATGTCATTCGCGATGCATATGCCTTAAATTTACCACCAAGTTATAAAGGAAAACGCTTAAAAATATATTTCTCAAATCAAGCGGGAACACAACCACCAACATTTAATATCCAAGTAAATAGTAAGGGGTTAATTCACTTTTCTTACGAACGTTATTTAGAAAATAAAATAAGAGAAGCATTTGATTTAGAAGGAACACCAATTATTTTACAATTTAAAAATAAAGGGGAACAATAAAACATTGCATGGCAATGTTTTTCTTTTATCTGATTGGTATTAGAGGTGATTTTAATAAAATAGATAAGATACAAAAAGCAAATTCTATTTCTAAAATGATTTTTGCAGCTTTTAATGTTTTGGGTGGGACATCATATTTTTTAAGTTCTATCGTTGTTAAAAATAATCCTAGAGAAGTGAAAATAATTCCTATGATACCTCTCATAGATAAAATCAAAAAAATAGACTAGGCCAATAATACATAATTCATAATTATAATTCCTCCTATATTACAATAAATAATTATCACTTTTCAAAGTATAACATATATTATCTTTAGAAAGAAGGTATGTATGTTTAATTTTACAGATAATTTTTTTAATAAGGTTGAAAAGAAAACAAGTGTTTCTAAGGATACGATTTTAGGGCTAGCAGAAAAACTTCAAAAGAATGATTTAAAAAATGAAGGGACTCTTCGTGAAATCATTCAAGAGTTAGGTTCTATGACCGGAAAAGAAATCTCTAAAGAGAAGGAAGATAAAATAGTTAGTGCTGTAGTGAATGACAAAGTACCAAATGATATTAACAAATTTTTCTAATTGTTAATTTGTGTCAAAATGGCGAAAAGGTCTTGCTCTTTTTCTAATTAGAATGATAAAATGATTAGAGTAGGAGCGTGAGGTTATGAATGTTTTTGACTTACAACAACAGTATATCAGTTTGAAACAACATATCTTAACCATAGCGGTGGAATTTTTAAAATCTTTTTCCAAAATAGAATTAGAAGGAATTTCTAATCATATGACTACCATTTGTCCAATTTCTTTAAAAGAGGAAGAAAGGCAAATGATGAATCAATGTCTTGTAAAGCACTTAAATGATTGGTGTGTCAAAAGAAAAGAAGCAGAAATTAGAGATGAAATAGAAACACTAGATGATACTTATATTATTAATAAAAAAGAAAAAATGAATCAAGAAGAAGAACAGCTATTTGTAGAATCGTTAAAACAATTCAGTTTAAAGCTACAATCATTCATTCGTGAATTATATCAAACAGAACATACAACAGCATATAATGATTTTGTATCGAGAAGCACAGAGGAAATTATTACTTATTTCAATGAACATGAGAGAATGGAATTTTATGAATTGAATCAATTTAAGAAGGAAATCAAAAATATGTTAAATGAATATTTACTAAAAATTGATGCTTCTTATGAAACAATATATAAACAATATTTTTTCAAATTAGATCACGATATTGAGATTTATCACTATGGAGCAGAAAAAGGAAACATTGGAAAAAAAACGACAAAAAAACGAGTAAAACAGAAAAAATAGAAGAAAATGGGGAATGTGTCTAACACATTCTTTTTTTGACGGAATTTAGGGTTCAATTAAGGAGGTCTTTTCCTCCATCATCGCATATTTTTTATTAGGAGGATCTAATATGAAATTAAATTACGAAGTAAGAGAAATTTCATTTGATGAGGTAGAATTTCTTTCAAAAGAAATCCTCTCAAAAATTCGAGAGGAAAACATTAGTATTGATACTTTGGTGCCGGTATTGCGTGGTGGAATGGTTCTTTCTATGATATTACAAAAAAATATGGAACAGGTTGATACTTCTTGTATCCATATCAAAAGAAGTGAAAGTAATGAAGTGAATGCTAGTTTTGGAAGTCCCAATTTTTATGGAATTACTAATGAACATGCTATTACGGGTAAAAGGATTTTAATTGTAGAAGATATTATTGATAGTGGAAAAAGCCTAGATTTTGTAATTCAAAAAATAAAGGAATATCACCCTGCAAAAATTTATGTTGCTACCCTATATAATTTTAATCAAGATAAGTATCAAACGGTGTTTAGTGGAAAAAAGGAAAAGCCATTATGGATTGTTTTTCCTTGGGAACATGCTTATGAATAACATAAAAGGGATTCGTTTCATTTTGGGAAATCGCTGTAATTATCAATGTTTTTATTGTCATCATGAGGGTTATTTTCAGAAAAAAGATGTAGCATTTGATACAGAAAAATTAGAGGCAATTGCAACTTATATGGAAAAAAATGAAATCTATGAGATTTCTATTACGGGAGGAGAACCATTTCTCTATTGGGAAAAATTATCTCAAATTCTAAAACGATTTGATTCAGGAAAGTTCCATATTACCCTCAATACCAATTTATTTTATTTAGATAAATACATTGATGAAATTAAAAAGTTTCATCCTATTGAATTTCACGTGAATGTTTCTTCTTTACATCATGAGACTCATTATCAAATAACAGGCGTGCATACGTTAAATAAAATAATTTCTAACTTACAATTATTAAAGAAAACAAATCATCTTATTTGTCTTAATATGATTGCACTCAAAGATATGAATGAAAAAGAACTGATAGAATTGTACCAGTTTTGTATTGAAAATCAGTTCAAACCAAGATTTTTAACTTTATATACAGAAGATAAAAAGCTGATTTCTAATTATATGTCTATTCATGAAATTATGAAAATATTTCCAGAAAGTAGTATTCAAAAGTTATATAGCTATGGAAGATATGATATCAAATCTAAGATAGGAAATTATGAAATTGTCACTTGCCTATGTGGAGAACATGATTGTAAACGGTGTATTAAAAATACCTATCTTCATTTAACACCAACTTTAGATATTAAATATTGTATGAAAAAAGAAGAAGTGATAAAACTTGAGAAAGAAAACGTAGAGGAAAGTATAACAAAAGCAATAAAAAGAATGGAGATGATTTTATGAACCTTGTATTTGAAGGAATCAATGGAAGTGGAAAAACCACCATCATTGAAGGTGTTAGAAATGAGTTGGATTCTAGACAGATTCCATATCATTATATTTCAGATTTAGTATATCAAACCCCTTTAACTCCTGTTTTAAAAAAGATGTTAGAAGGAGATGTCTTTTTAGAATTAAATGAACAATTTGAAACATCTCTTTATGAAAGCTTAATATTAGCTGCTAATCATCATTATATTCAAGAAAAAATGAGAAATGTTTCTTCCGTAAAATTATTTGATAGAGATTATATTTCAGTACTCGCCTATCAAAAAGAATTTATTCAAAAGGGGTACGAAAATTGGGAAAGTTTTTATCAAGCATTTCGAGAAATTATGTTATTTGAATTAAAATCCATTGACTTATTAGTATATGTTTCTGTTCCATTCTTAGAAAATGTCAAAAGAACAGAAAAAAGA
>JAGZRP010000014.1 GCA_018381595.1 Bacillota bacterium | reverse complement strand
AATGGATAAGTCATCAAGCACAAAATAGGCGATTTCCGAGTACCGGAACTCTGATTTCCAAATTTCCGGAAGTGTGATTTCATCGCACAAGAATATTCAAAAGGGAACATTAATGAGAAAAAATATATTGAACAATATATGGTATGTCTTATTAAAAACATGGATATATGAAAAAAGGGTAATTTTAATTATTGTGTTACAGGCTATAATTGGAATTGTTGTTCCCTTGGCAGGGGCTACACTTCCAGCATTGGTCGTTAATGGTATCAGCAATGATATGTGTTATTCAATTATACTTAAAATAGCGATAGTTCTTGGGTTATTATTAATATGTAATATTACAATGACTTATATATCAAGTATTTATGAAACCTATCTTCTTAATAATAAAATGGGATTTTTATCAGAATTATTTAGAAAAAAGATGGAAGTGGACTATGCGTATATAGAAAGCCCAGAAGGTCAGATTAAATACGAAAATGCATTAATGTCTGTAGTTAATGATAATACTGGAATATCAGGAATGATTTCGTTAATTGGACCGATTATGGGAAATTTACTTGGTCTTATTGCAAATATATTTATTTTATCCAAATTTAATTGGTCTATTGTAATTGTACTTATAGTTACTGCAGTGATTCACCTGTTTATTGCAGCTAAAATTCGTCTTAAGCAAAATGCATTACGTGAGCCTGTTTCTGAATCAACGAAGAAGATAAACTATTTGTTCAATTATGTAACAGATGCTACTAGCATAAGAGAAATAAAAATATTTTCTATGCAGGCATGGTTACAAAACATTATAGATCATATAATTCAAATGCGGATTGGAATAGCTGATAAAAGCGCAAATTATAATTTTTATCTTTCCCTTTCGGACGGTTTTATGCTTGTAATTCGAGATGCATTTGCGTATTTTGTGATAATTCATGCCATTTTTATAAATCAAATAGAGGTTTGGGAATTTATACTTTATTTTGGATTGATAGCATGTGTATCTTCTTATTTTACAGAACTATCAAACAATATAGCATCTCTTGGTCAGAAAAATATGGAAATAATTACATATAGAGAATTTGTAGAGAGAGAATGTTCTGATACTGGTATAGAATTAGATAAAAATGAAGAAATCAAAATTGAATTGAAAGATGTTTCTTTCAAGTTCGATGAAGATGGACCTTATATTTTAAAAAATATTAATTTGACGCTTTGTAATAATGAAAAAATTGCTTTAGTTGGAAAAAATGGCGCAGGAAAGAGCACCTTAGTAAAAATAATTTGTGGATTATATAAACCAACAAAAGGAAAGGTTTTGATCAATGGAATTGATTTAGAAGAGATTAAATTATCTAATTATCAAAAGCTTTTGGCAACAGCATTTCAAGATACATATATACTTCCAATGTCAATAGCAGAAAATATAGCCTTTCGAGAGGCGACTTCTAATGTTGAAGAGATTAAGAGGTGCCTGAAAATGGCTGGATTGGATGGAGAGTTTTTGGATGAAACTAAGCCGCTTACGAAAATGTTATTTCCAGATGGGATAGTACCATCTGGAGGGCAGGAACAAAAAATAATACTTGCACGAGTAGCATTTAAGCTTATATATGGAAACGCACAGCTTCTTATTTTAGATGAACCAACTGCTGCAATGGATGCAATTTCTGAAAAAAATTTTTATGAAAAATATATTAGCTTGGCAAAAAATAAAAGTTGTATTTTAATATCACATCGATTAAAATCAACAAGTTTTTGCGATTCAATTATCGTTATGGAAAATGGAAAGATTATCGAGAAAGGAACGCATGAGAGTCTCATGAATGAAGACACTCATTATAAATCAATGTATCAGATCCAGAGTAGTTATTATCAATAATAGGGAAGAGTATTATATCATGAAAGACGTAAAAAAATATATTGATAATCTAAAACGAATGTTTTTTTATTTATTCAACATGGTTCCGTATCTATTCGTTTTAGTCACAGTTATTGCAGTGCTTGAGGCAGTGCTACCATATGTAAATGTGATTGCTACACAGATGATAATAGATGGGCTTATGGAACAAAAAAGCGCTAGCACTATTGCTTATATTATTATTATTACGCTAGCGATTAATGTATTGTTTAGATTCGTTCTAGGAGGATTTAGGAAGAAACGTGAAATTGCTGAAGTAAAATTGGAATTATATTTTCAAAAGAGGCTAAGTATTCATGAATTGAGATTATCACTGGTTGATATCGAATCAACAAAAGTTCAGTCGTTAAGACGTAACATAGAACAGGCTAAGATGAGAAATGGTGGAATAGATCGGGTAATTAATAATTTTGAAATTATTGTAAAAAATATTTCATCACTAATAGTAGCCGGGATTGTTTTTATGGGTATATTTATAGGACAACATAGCACAAGTAAAAAGTCTTTTGCAACATTATCATTTCCAATTTTAATTTTAGTGGTTACTTTAATTATCTGTACATTTATTACACTTAAATTACAAGCAAAACAGAATATTCTAGTGTCGGAATTAAATGATAAGGCAAATCAGGCAAATGGAAGTGCATTTTCTTATATGCAACTTATTTCCAATTATCATTTTGGTAAAGATATACGAATATTCGATTTAGGAGACTATTTGTGTAGTTTCTTTGATAAACTTTGGAAATCATCTATTGGATACACAATTGTTCAGAGATTAGGAAAAGAAAAGGCTAAAATTCCGTGTATCACAGTACTATGCAATGAGATATTGAACATTTTTATATACATTTTGGCGATATGTGAGGCTTATACAAAAGTAATTACAGTAGGAAATGTGATTGTATATATAAACAGTGTTCAGACATTTATTCAATCTTTGGTTTCAATGATCGGATCGACTGGAGAAATGATTAGTACTGGTGTATTCTTGCAGCCATTTTTGGAACTTCTTGATATGCAAGAAGAAAAAATTAGGCCGGATGCATATGTAGAAATGCCTTCAAGTATTAATGAAATATTATTTGAACATGTTTACTTCAAGTATCCAGGGCAGAAATACTGGGTACTTGAGGATATAAGTTTCACTTTAAAATCAAACCAGAAAATGGCTTTAGTAGGAGAAAATGGTGCAGGGAAGAGCACGCTAATTAAACTAATTTGTCGTTTCTACGAACCGAACCATGGGTGCATAAAAATAAACGGAGTGGATGTTCGAAAGTATGATAAAAAACAATATTGGGAAATGATTAGTGTAGTTTTTCAAGATTTTTCTCTCCCGGCGTTGACACTAGGAAATGTTATTTCAGGAAAGGATGAATATGATATGGAAAAGGAATTGAATATTTTCCATAAGATAGGAATCGACAAATGGATGACAAAGTTGAACGTTTCATTTGATCAATATTTATATAATGACTTTTCTGATACTGGAGTAGAAATATCTGGAGGTGAGAGCCAAAAAATTGCAATAGCACGAGCCGTATATAAAGATGCTCCATTTATTATACTAGATGAACCCACTGCTGCGCTTGATCCGATTGCAGAAGAAGCCATTTTTAATGATTTCCATCAGCTATACAATGAGAAGACATGTATCTTTATTTCACACAGACTATATAGTTGTAAAGTTTGTGATTTTATTTTGGTACTTAGTAAAGGAAGAGCGGTTCAAAAAGGAACACATAAAGATTTATTAAGTTGTTCGGGTGTATACAAACAACTTTGGGATTTACAGGCAAGTATGTATAATGAGATTTGCTAAGAGGAGAACTACGAAGATATGAGTAAACGAGAAGAATTCATAGATAAAACTGATAGACGTAAAATACCTAAATTAAGCTATTCGATTGAATACATATGTGATCGTATAGTAGATTGGTATTACCATGTTGAAACGACTAAAATAGCTAAATTAAGTATACATGATAATAAGATTAATTATATGTACGAGCCTTTTCCATATAGGAAATTGATTCATCTGTTTAAATGCTATCCATTTGAAGAAAATGATGGATTTATAGATATTGGCTGTGGTAAGGGACGCGTTCTAGTTGAAGCATCATTACATGGATGCTGCAATATATATGGCGTTGATCTTAGCGAAGAATTACTTGTATATGCTAGGAAAAATATGAGAGAATGCCAGAAAAAGAATCATAGTATTAAATATCAGTTATTATGCATGAATGCTAAGGACTACGTTTTTTCTCCGGATATAAATAAAGTTTTTTTATATAATCCTTTTAATTTAAAGATATTGATTAGGGTATTAAAAGCATTGATGTATTCTATTGAGACAAATCCTAGAAAGGTTACGCTTTTTCTAGGAGGACCCGAAGGCATACTGAGATATATGAAACATTTAAAGCAATTTAGCCTAATTGCTATTGAGAATAATGTACATATTTATCAGTATACATTAGAAAATAGAGTTGTGAAATAAAACTATATATAAAGAGGGAAAGAGCATTGAAAAAAGTATTAGTAATAGATTCAGGAGTAGCTAAGCATCCTAGATTAAAAGATGTTAAAATTTGTACAACTGGATTTAGAAATCAACATACACTAGATGATATTTATGACAAAGTAGGACATGGAACTGCTGTAGTCAGTCTGATTTCTAAAGGGATAAGTGTCGATGAAATAGAAGTTTATGTTATAAGATTATTTAACGATTTTTTTGAATGTACGATAACAAATCTAATCGAATGCTTAGAATATGTTGTTAAAAATAATATCTATGACGTAATAAACATGAGCTTTGGAATTACAGCCGGTGATGAGTATTATCAGATTGAAAAACTTAGAATGTTATGCGAAAAAATTGAGATGAAAGGAACTATAATTGTATCTGCATTTGATAATGATGGGGCAATTTCTTATCCGGCTTTTTTTAACGAAGTTATTGGTGTGGATACCTCTTATAAAATTAATAAACGAACAGAATTTGAGTATGTTCATAATTCTTGTGTAAATATTTTGGGATATGGGAAAAATCAAAAAGTGGCCTGGAATAATCCGCTTTATACCATTATAGAAGGAAACAGTTTTGCATGTGCAAATGTTACTAATATAATTATAAATATGCTTATCCAAGGGGTAGATAAGAATAAAATTAATGATAAATTGGAAGAACAAGCGGTATGTTTAAATTCATATGAGAGATATATTTTGCCGCCAGATAGACCTAAATGGTTAAAAGGAAAGCGATTTATAACATTCCCATTTAATAAGGAAATACATTCTATATATGCGTATGAAAATCTGCTGGATTTTGAAATTGTTGATGCATACGATTTAAAGTATAAAGCTTTAATTGGTAAAAATATATCAGATGTTATTACATATAAAAATGTCCAGAGCAGAATTATAAAAAACTATGATGATATTAAATGGAATTCCGATGAGTTTGATGGGATTATTGTCGGTCATATTACCGAACTGTCCGCGGTCTGTAAAAGAAATCTTATGGAAGAAATTATTATGAAATGTATTGCCTATAAAAAGAAGATATATGCGTTCGATGATATAAGTAAATATATTTTGAATCATCAAGATAAGGACTATTTCGAATATAATACATATTTTCCACGAATTACATATGAAAACATTCCAAAGGGGCGTTTTGGGAAATTGTTCGATATTCAAATGCCAGTTCTTGCTGTCATAGGAACAAGTTCATCACAAGGGAAATTTACAGTACAATTATTATTACGTCAGAAATTGCAAGATGCAGGTTATCAGGTAGGACAAATTGGAACTGAGCCATCTGCCTTTTGTTTTGATATGGATTTCACATATCCATATGGATACAATTCAACAGTATATACAACAGGATATCATAATATTTTGCTTCTTAATGAGGCAGTTCATGATATTGAAATGAAAGGTAGCGATATCTGTGTCGTAGGAACTCAAACAAATACAGCATTGTATGGTTATTCAAATTTAAAAAATATTCCGTTATTTCAAGCGGATGTTTTGTATGGTACAATGCCAGATGCTTTTTTTTTGGTGGTAAATGCTCATGATGAGATAGATTATATTATTCGTACTATGCGGAGTACAGAAGAATTAATTGAAAGCAAATGCATTGGAATTATTGTATATCCGATTATTCAAAAACAAACAATCGGAACACTTTATAAGAAAGTACATATATCCGACTTAGATTACGAGTCGTTTAAAGATAAACTTTTAAAGAGAATAAATATACCAATTTTTACATTTAATACAGTGATGAATACAGATGTGCTTGTTGAATTGATTACAGACTATTTTTCTGAACCTAAAGGTATTCTAGAATAAAATATAAAGGATATGATTAAATGATTTCAAATATTGATAAAAGTGAAGCGATACCAATGCTATTTATACCTAGTGTAGAGCAAACTGCAATGAAAACATTGAAAAAGGAATATGCACTTTATATTCATATACCATATTGTGAAAAGAAATGTCATTTTTGCTCAATTCCAGTTACAAGGTTTACAGATGAAATGGTCTTAGATAGATATGTGGATGCCCTTTTATATGAGCTAAAATATAAAGAAGAGTTTCTGAAAAAAAACACATTGATAGGAATTCACATTGGGGGTGGAACGCCGTCTGTTCTTTCAGTATTGCAAATCAAAAGACTTTTTGATTTTATTACTGAAATGTTCGGAAAAGAATTACCAGAGGTGGTGTTTGAGGCTAATCCGGCTTCATTAACTAAAGAAAAGATAGATGTTCTTTCACAATATTACAATGTGACTCTTAATCTGGGAGTACAAACATTCAATTCGCAAAGACTACAAGAAATAAATCGAATGAATGATGTTGAAGCTATAAAAGAGTGTCTGCGATATGCAATGCAGAAAGAGAATTTACACGTTGGAATAGATCTTATAGTTGGTTTGCCTAACTCTAAGATTATTGATTTTGATAATGACATAAAAATAGTCAGGGAATTAGGCATCAAGAATATTTTTATATATTCCTACAGATTAGAAGAAAAATCGTTTTTCTATAATTACTTCGATAAAAAAAAATGCTTTCTTCAAAATGATATGATTAGGAAAATGGAGTATGCAGAAGAAAGGATAAAAAATTTTGGATATATAGCAAAGTCTATTTATTACTGGAGTATAGAAAAAGATTCTTTGTATCGTTATACTTCACATCAGATGAATGGTGGCGAATGGGTAGGGATTGGAGATGGCGCATATTCATATCTTGAACATTCGGTTATGCATAATAATTTTATAGGACGCAATTATCAAAAATACTTAAATGAAATAAAACAGAATCAGATATTTGCACAAAATGTAACTTCACAGATGATTTGGGATATTTCATTGATGGTAAAAAAAGATGTTTTTGATACAAAAAGGATTATTCAAAAATATGGAAAAATTGTGGAACCATATTTGCGGAAACTGGGAAAAAGATTAGAAGAAAATGGCTATAGTCAAAACAGAAATAATAAAGTATGTCTGTCGGTAAAAGGTAAAGTATTGCTTGATGATGTAGATAAAATAATTCAGGAGGTCGTCCTAAATTGAACGAAATAAAAACAGATTATGATAGTTTTTTGGCTGAAATATATGATTATTCCCCATATTTTGGTAAAGAAAGAAGAGAAAAAGATTATGCGACACAGTTTTATCTGGATAATCTTCCAGATAAGAATAAGGGGAAAATATTGGAATTAGTAACATGCACAGGGCTTTTAACTATCCCCATGGCAAGAGCGGGTTATAAGATAGACAGTATTGATGTTTCACCAGCAGTTCATGAAATTGTAAGGAGAAAGATGGCCAATGAACCGAAAAAGGTTATCAATAATATTACACTAAAATGTTGTAATGCCTTTGATTATCAAACAGAATACATTTATAGTGCAATAGTAATTCCCGATAGTTTTTTACATGCAGTAGCAGATAAGCAGTTGCAAGAAGAACTGCTTAAGAAATGTTACAAATTATTGGATGATAAAGGTACACTTATAATAGATATATTTGTTCCTTGGGAAGATATCATTTCAAAAGGTGATGTAAAACAATGTACTCGTTTCAGAACTGAGCAAGGTGAATTATATATTGTATATACACATCATTTAATCAATTCTAATAACCAAACTCATAGATTTGATTTTGTTCACGAAGCTTATAAAAGTAAAAAAAAATTTTATCATACAATTGTATATCGTTATATGTATTTATCAGAATTGATAGATTTGCTTCAGAAAACAGGATTTAATATAATAAAAGTTGATGAACATATGAATTATGGAACGAATGTCGCAGTGGTAGCACAGAGAAAAAGCTAAAAATGGATAGAACTGCAGATTGTCGGCTAAACGGCCATCTGGACTATATTTTCATTTTGTAGGATCGAAGACGGAAAACCGGTCCTTTCCACCGTTAGTTGAATATATAGTGAAAATATGTTGCTAATTTCATAAGATGTCATCAGACTGCTCTCATGGTTTACGGTATTCGATTCAGATATGCCTTTACAAAGGCATACTGCCTGTAAAGACTTCTATAAATATCCATGCCTCCGTGTTCTCATCGGTGACCGGATCGATGAGCTGTCGGATCACCAGTCTACTTTAATCTGCTCACCCGGTTTCCGTGGGATGTGTATGGTTGCCCTGCGTTTTTCTTTCTCCTTCTGGATATAATAGCAGAACTGGGAATACATGAGAGGTTCTTCGCTGTTCATACGGCATTCCTCACAGCATTCTACCCATCGGAGCTTTTTATTGGTAAGTAATCATCCGTATCTGTTTTTTCATTTTTTATTCTGCTACAATCTCCTTAAAACTCAGGAGGTATTCTATACACTATGAACAAAGAAGAAAAAGCAAAACTCTGGGCTGACCGTATCCAGCAATACAAAACCAGTGGACAAACGTGTAAACAATGGTGTGCAGAAAACGATATCCCTTTATCTACGATGGGATATTGGACCCGCAGACTTGCTAAAGAAGATCCGGCATCTGAACCTGAACAGGATCTGGTCTTTGCCAGACTGCCATCTGAACGGGAAGCTGCCAGAAAGCTTCTCTCTGAAGAAACTGCACCGGTGCGTATTTTTGTCTCAGACAGTATCCGTATTGAAATATCTGATTCCTGCAGACCGGAACTGATGGAATCCATACTGGGATTCCTGCAGTGCCATGCTTGACCTGGCAGGAGGAACAACGGTATATCTTGCCTGCGGAGTCACTGATCTGAGAAAAAGTTACAATGGTCTGGCTGCCATCATCAAATTAAAATTTCACCTCGACCCATACTCACGCTGCATGTTTGCGTTCTGCAACCGTCGGCGTACTTCTATAAAGATCCTCCAATGGGACGGATCCGGATTCTGGATCCTGATGAAACGGCTCGACCGTAATGCCTTCCACTGGCCGGATACTCCGGACGAACTCCACCAGGTGACTCTGAAAGAGATCCACTGGCTGTGTGACGGACTATCCTTAAATCCCAGAGGTGCATTTGAGGAACACCATCCAAAGATCATTCTGTAAGCATACGACAGCGGAGCTGTCAATCCCGTAAAAATCATGAAAAATACGACATCTTCCTGCATATTTCCTATATCCGGAAACGCAGTTTTCCATAGGAAAACAGCTGGGATCATGGTATACTTTTGATAATGATAAAAGCCGGGAGGACAGGACATGGAACCGATCTTTACAGATAAACAGCTGAATAACATGAGCCGTGAAGATCTGATCTCATTGATGAAGATCGTACAGGAACAGACAAAGAAGAAGGATACGGAGATCCAGCTGCTGAAGGATAAACAGAAGGAACTCGAATTCTTAAATGCCATGCTCTCTGACCGTCTTACCCTTGCACAGAGGAAACAGTTTGGTGCATCCAGTGAAAAGTATGCCGAAGGCTATGAACAGATGAACCTGTTCAATGAGGCAGAAGCCAGTGCGGATGCGGAAACAGAAGAGCTGTTTGAAGAGATCCGGCCATCCTCTTATAAACGTAAAAAGAGAAAAGGAAAGAGGGAAGAAGATCTTTCCAATTTTGAGACTGTTGAGACCAGGACCTATAAACTGGAAGGGGAAGCCTGTTACTGCCCGGAATGCGGAAAAAAATACAGCGTAGTAACAAAGGAAACCGTAAAACGCCTGCGTTTTGTACCTGCAAAGTTTGAGGTTGAAGAAGAGATCACTTATGTATACAGCTGTCCGAAATGCGGGGCCATGAAACGTCCGGAAAAAGAACCTTCCCTGATCCGTGGAAGTATCGCTACGCCTTCCCTTGTCGCCGGTATCATGAACGCTAAATATGTAAATGGGATGCCTCTGGCACGCCAGGAAAGAGAGTTTGCCAGATATGATCTTGATCTTTCCACAAAGACTATGGCAAACTGGATCATAAACTGTGCAGACAGATACCTGAAACCACTGTATCAGCTGATGAAAGAAGAACTTCTGGAAAGCAGATATATCCATTGTGATGAAAGCCGTATCCAGGTACTTGGAGAACCAGAGCAGAAAGGTACGACCCAGAACTGGATGTGGGTATACCTCACGGATGAGTTCAGTGGCTCCCCGCAGATGGTACTCTTCGATTATGAAAGGACCCGTGCGGGATATCATCCTGTAAACTTTTTAGGTAAGCGATGAATAATCCACCGGTTTTTCAGTATCCAAAATTTATGAGATAATCCCTCTAAGGAGTGGTATCTCTATAACTTTTCCAGTTTTTTGCACT
>JAGZRP010000013.1 GCA_018381595.1 Bacillota bacterium | reverse complement strand
ACCAGACAAAACGTTGGAACCCAAAAATGAAGGAGTATATTTATACTTCAAGAGATGATATCTATATTATCGATTTAGAAAAAACTGCACATAAGATTGAAGAAGCTTATGCTGCATTAAAACAAATTGCTGATAATGGTGGAAAAGTATTATTTGTTGGTACTAGAAAACAAGCACAAGAAGCTGTAAAGGAAGAAGCAATTCGTTCTAATAGTTTCTATGTAACAGAAAGATGGTTAGGAGGAACTTTAACAAACTTCAGAACTATCCGTAGAAGAGTAAAACGTTTAGAAGAAATCGAAAAAATGGAAAAAGATGGTACATTTGATGTACTACCTAAAAAAGAAGTCATTGGTTTAAAGAAAGAATATGACAAATTAAATAAATTATTATGTGGTATTCGTGAAATGTACAAATTACCAGATGCATTATTTATTGTAGACCCTTCAAAAGAAGCAAATGCAATTCATGAAGCAAGAATTCTTGGAATTCCAGTATTTGGTATTGTAGATACAAACTGTGACCCAGATGATGTGGATTACGTAATCCCTGGAAATGACGATGCAATTCGTGCCGTTCGTTTAATTACTGGTGTTATGGCAAATGCTGTTTGTGAAGCAAATGGTGGACATATGAATGAATATACAAAAGCAGATGACAAGAACAAAGAACAAGCAAGTGAAATTATGCAACGTGCTGTAGATTCAGTAAAACGTAAAGAACCAAGAAGATTTGATAGACGTAATAACAACAACAATAATTTTAGAAGACCATTTAACAGAGATAATAGAGAAAACAGAGAAAATAATTCTAACGTAAGACATGAAAATAAATCTTTTGAAAAACCTGCAAAAGAAGAAGTGAAAAAAGAAGCAGAAAAAGTTACTGTTGAAGTAAAAAAAGAAGAAAAAGCCGTTACTTCAGATATGAGTAAAATGACAGTTTCAGAACTTCGTGAATTAGCAAAACAAAAAGATATCAAAGGATACTCAACAATGAAAAAAGCAGAATTAATTGATGCTTTAAAATAAATTGAAGTTAGATGATTTTCACCAAGTAAAATCATCTTTCTTTCTTGGAGGAGGAAAAGAAAATGATCAATGCTAGCGATGTAAAAAAGCTAAGAGAAATGACTGGAGCTGGAATGCTTGATTGTAAAAAAGCATTAGAAGCAAACAATGGGGATATGGATGCTTCTGTAGATTGGCTAAGAGAAAAGGGAATTTCTAAAGCTGCTAAGAAAGCTGACCGTATTGCTGCAGAAGGAACTGCTGCAATTAAAACAGAAGGAAATAAGGCTGCAATCGTTGAAGTAAATTCAGAAACAGACTTTGTTGCAAAAAACCCAGAATTTAAAGAATTAGTAGAAGCTATTTTAAATGGTGTTTTAAAAAGCAATGCAACAACTGTAGAAGCTGTTTTAGAAGAAGAAAACCTAAACGAATTATTAGTTGCTAAGATTGCAAAAATTGGAGAAAAATTAAGTTTTCGCCGTTTTCAAACTTTAGAAAAAACAGATTCACAACACTTTGGTGCTTACATCCATATGGGTGGTAAGATTGCTGTACTAACATTAGTTGAAGGTGCAAATGAAGAAGTAGCACGTGATGTAGCAATGCATGCTGCTGCAATGCGTCCACAATATGTGACAAAAGAAGAAGTACCAGCAGAAGTTGTTGAAAGAGAAAAAGAAGTATTAACAGAACAAGCAATGAATGAAGGAAAACCAAAAGAAATTGCTGAAAAAATGGTAATGGGAAGAATTCAAAAATTCTATAAAGAAATTTGTTTATCAGAACAACCATTTGTAAAAGATGGAGACGTAACAGTAAGTGAGTTTGTAAAAAACAATGGAGGTTCTATTGTTTCAATGATTCGTTTTGAAGTTGGAGAAGGAATGGAAAAACGTGAAGAAAACTTTGCTGAAGAAGTTATGAGCCAAATTAATCAATCAAAATAATGATTGCATAAAAACAAAAAAATAGAATAAAAAGTAGTATTCAGTAGTAATACTACTTTTTTGTTCCCTAAAGAAAGGATGATAGTATGGAAGAAACAACCATTAATAGGGATGAATTATATTTAGGAATTAAAAATACACATGGAAAAATTGATCCAATCATAGGAAAAAGAATAGAAGATGGTATCCTTGATTTTGCAACTGGAACGGTTTTTAGTGAAACTGGGGATGTATATGCGAGCATTGAAGGATTTCCTTCTTGTAAGTTAAGTAGAATTTTAGAATTATGGGGATTTCAAGAACATTTAACACAAGAAGAATTAAAAGATTTGGAACTGATGTTAGCATGCCCAACTTCTGTTCAAACTTTAAATCGACTTGCAACAAAACATATGGAACAAGAAGAACTCCAAAAAATGAGGGATGAATTATGGATGATAACTCGTGTTGCCAATATTGCTGCAAACAATCAAGAAAAAGTATCACTTCCAAAAGAAGAACAGGCAACTTTACCAAAAGCACCAGTAAAAAAACATATCTTTCCTTCTATGCGCAATCGAAAAAGAGCTTAAAGCTCTTTTTTTGAACGTAAAATAGGGGCATCTATTTTTATAAAAGTAATGAGCAGTTGCTTCAATTGAATGAGTTCTTCTTCTGTAATATAGGCATCATACGTAATTTCTTCCAAATAATCTTTTGATAGTAATTCTAACTGGAATTCTTGATTCATCACTTTTTCAAGTGTATATGGAAAAGAAAATTGGACACGATACATGAAAATGAGTTTAGTTGTAGTAACACCTGATAACGAATCAGTCACTGCATTCGAATATGCGCGAACAAGTCCTCCTGCACCTAATTTAATACCTCCGAAATAACGAATGACAATACATAAAATGTGATCTAAATTTTGCTTTTCTAATACATTTAAAATTGGCATTCCCGCAGTTTTACTAGGTTCTCCATCATCACTACATCTTTTTTGACTTTCTAAAATATAGGCATAACAATAGTGATTTGCGTTTGGATATAACTTTTTTGCTTCCGATAAATGAGATTCTATTTCCTTTAAAGTATGAACTGGAAATAATAAGGTTATAAATTTTGATTTTTTTATTTCAATAGTATGCGAAATCGGGCTTATTATGGTATTCATCCAATCACCTCATACATATTATATCAATAATAGGCAAATTTTCATAGGAATGACATACATTATAACAGGTGATAGTATGTATTCAAGAATGTATGTTCGAGGTATTTTGTTAAAGGACAATCAAATTTTATTAGAAAAAGTAACGGATATTTATCAATTACCTGGAGGAATTGTAATTGATGATGAATATTTAAAAGATGCACTTGTTAGAAACTTTAAAACGAAATATGGGTTAGATATCAAAGTGAGAAGAGGGAGAGTCTATGACTATAATGGAACCCCATTAGAATATATTTATAGTATTCATACAGATTCTGAAGTAATAGATAGTCATTTAGAATGGATTTTCTTAGATGAGTTTCCAAAGATACCTTTTCAACCTAGTGAAGTGAGAAGAGAAATGTTAAAACATATGCCTTCTTATGAAGAGATGGAAGATATTATATTCATTGAAAAAGATGCTTAAAAAAGCATTTTTTATTTGCAAATTTTTCTATTTTCTGTATAATAATCCTGAAAAGGAGTAACTTTATGAAGTATAAAAAATATAGTCAAGACGAATTATTAAATGCATCAAAATATTTTCAAGAAGTAGACTTTGATGGAACCGAATTTAGTACTGAGTCAGTACATGAGGTTTTTAACTATTGCCAAAATATATTTGAAGAATTTCCTTATAAAGAAAAGAAAAATAAAAGCGTAGAAGAGATATTAGAGTATGGAGAATTTGCTTTTTTAAGTGTGTTAGAATCTTTTCCTGAGCCGACAAAAGAGGAAGTGGCTCAAATGACTGAATTTCTTACTTCTACAAATACAGAAGATTTACCATTGCCTACGGAAGAAGAATTTCAAATGGTTTTATTTTCTTTAAAAAATGTGACAAATGAGCTAACTAGAAATCATGATTCAGAAAAATGGATGAATGTGACATTTTATATGTTAGAAAGCTTGATGCTTTTTACATATATCCCATCAGCAATTATGAGTGGAATGGATCAAGAATATTTCCAAATGGCAGGAAATATCATAGGCGCTAGCGCATTTACAATCAATCTTTATGAAGCATGTAAAGTGTTACCAAAAAATCCAACCGCACAAACTAGTTATGAAATTGCCACATCTGCTGATTGGTTAGTTCTTGCTCAGTTTTTAAGAGGGATTCATTGGGAGGATAAGTCCATTTCTTTTATAACATGGCTTCTAATGGCACTATTTTTTGGACAAGCATGTTTCTATCGCAGTAATGCAAGAAAATTAGAAGAAAAAGAAAAAACATTAACAAGATAGGTATGAAAGTATTCAAATGAATACTTTTTTCTATCTGTATAAGTATGATATAATGGATAGGAAAGGAAGTGAGAACCATGATAAAAGATAAATTAGCGCTTGTTCCAAATAAGCCAGGATGTTACTTAATGAAAAATAAAGATGGTATTATTATTTATGTTGGAAAAGCAAAAAAATTAAAAAATCGATTGAGTTCTTACTTCCGTGGGACACATACAGGAAAAACAGCACGTTTAGTAAGTGAGATTGTTGATTTTGAATACGTTGTTGTCGGGAGTGAAAAAGAGTCACTTGTATTGGAATTAAATTTAATTAAAAAGTATGACCCAAAATATAATATTCTCCTTCGAGATGATAAAAGATATCCGTATATTGAACTGACAACAGATACAGTACCAAGACTTGTGGTTGTGAGAAATATTAATCGAAAAAGAAAAAATCAAGGGCGTATTTTTGGACCGTATCCAAATGTAACTGCAGCTCGAAATACAGTGAACTTATTAAATCGAATGTATCCACTTCGAAAATGTCGTACCTATGAAAAAAAGCCATGTCTTTATTATCATATTGGTCAATGTTTAGGATATTGTAATCATCAAGTTTCCAAAGAAGAAATTAAAAAATTAGAAGAGGATATTCTAAGATTTTTAAGAGGAGATGCTTCTTTAATTATTGCAAAAATTGAAACAGAAATGTTGGAAGCTAGCGAATCCTTGAATTTTGAAAAAGCCAAAGAATTAAAAGAATTATTAGATTATATTACGATAACGCTACAAAAGCAGAAAGTGGAAATTAATGATACAACCGATCGTGATGTTTTTGGTTATGATGTTTCAAAAGGATATTTATCGATGCAGGTATTTTTTATTCGTGGTGGAAAGATATTAGAACGTCACTCTAGTATTTTCCCTCTTGTCGATGAAGTGGATAATGAGATGATTCGTTATATCGCAAACTTCTATGATAAAAATATTTTGCCACCAAAAGAAATTCTAATGCCTGATATAAGTGGCGTTTCAGAATTACAATCTTATCTAGAAATTCCTATTTTTATTCCTCAAAAAGGAGTCAAAAAGAAATTAGTAGAAATGGCTTGTAAAAATGCAAATGTCGCTTTAAATGAAAAATTTGAACTCATTCAAAGGGATGAGGCGAAAACAATTGGTGCGAATGAAGAATTAAAAGAAATTCTTCATCTAGAAAAATTAGATAGAATTGAATTATTTGATAACTCCAATTTGTTTGGAAGTTATAACGTTTCTGGCATGGTGGTTTTCAAACATGGAAAACCTAGTAAAAATGATTATCGCAAATTCAAAATTAGTGTGGATAAAAATGATGACTATGGAACCATGAGAGAAGTAATTTATCGTAGATATTTCAGAGTTTTAAAAGATAATTTAGAAAGACCTGATTTAATTATTGTCGATGGTGGAGTGGGTCAAATTCATGTCGCAAGAGAAGTACTTGAAAATCTTGGGATGCAAATACCAGTTGTCGGATTAAAAAAAGATGATCACCATGCGACTAGTAAATTATTAGCATTCTCACCATTAGAAGAGTTAGACGTCAATAAAAAAAGTAACTTATTTTATTTTTTAGAGCGAATGCAAGATGAGGTTCATAACTTCACAATTCATTATCATAAACAACTAAGAAGTAAAGGTGCTTTAGAAAGTGTCCTAGATCATGTAGATGGAATTGGTGCAAAAAGAAAAAAAGAATTATTAAAAAAATATCATTCCACTACAAAACTGAAATCACTGACGGTAAGTGAATTAGAAGAAATTTTGCCAGAAAAAGTTGCCCACAATTTACATGATTTTTTAAAGGAAATGGAAAAAGAAAATGAGTAATCATTTTCTTTTTTGATAAGTATAAATATGTTCTTTATAAGGAGAACCCAAAGTAGTATGACAAATAATTTCTTTTTCATAATATTGATTATTTTCTAATAACTTTTTTTCCTCTTTTGACAAAAAGTAGTATTGGTGATTTGCAAGATAGGCACTGACAATTTCTCCATTTGGCTTAATGACAGGTTTGATATTTTGATTGAGATAGTGAATATATTTTGGAAGATCCATTTTAGTAGGACTTATTAAAATATTAGATAGGTATACTTCATCGTAATTTTCTTTCCATACGTTTTCAGGTAAATTTAAAAAGTCACAAAAGTAGTAGTCAAAGGAAACTTGCTTTTCTAATAGTTGTTTTTTTAGAAAATCATAATTTTCTGGTTCTAAATAAGAATTATAAGAACAGATTATGGGTTTTAAATCTTTTTGATAATACTGGTATGCATTTTCATATATCATTTGAAATAATTCTTCAGCACCGTGAATTTGAAATAAAAACTTCCAAAAATAGCGAATATCTGGTTCCAGATAAGAATTCATTTTTTCTAAGTATTTTTGTTGAAAAGGATGCGTTCCAACCAATCTAAAATCAATATACTCATTGAGGGATAAAGCAGAAATTGCTCCAATACATAATTTAGAATGATAATAAGTAAGAGGATTCTTATCACACAAAACAAGCTTTGTGCATCCTTTACTAATCATATTTAATCCTTGGTCAAATGATCCGAGAATCGAAAAACATGTTTGAAAAGAACTTGGGGATTGGTTTAAAACAGCAGTCCCATTTTCTGTTAGCGTGTGATAAATTTTATGATTATCATATTGTTCCGGATGCTTTGTGACATCTCGAACACGCATAAAATCTTGATTCATTGCTTCTTTTGAATTCATATATTCTCCTTAAAGTGCACTTATTCTAACAAATAAATCTCAAAAAATCAAGACTAATTTGACAAAACGAAAAGTGTTTGATAGAATATAGCTCCCAAGCAATGAGGAGGGGTTACTATATGAAAACGGAGAATCACACAATGGAAACTATGAAATAGTTTCCAGCTTTAAATAAAAAATATACAGAGGATATGGATATTTATCAGTTATATTATATTGGGCAATATTATATGTTAAGAGATACCATTTTTAACTTTTATGATTATTTAGAACATATCACTGAAATAGGAAATGAAAAAGAACAAGAAAAATATTTGTTATCAAAAGAAGAAGAAATTATGAATTTTATGGTGCGTGAAAGAGAAGGAATCAGTCGTATTTATTCATTCATAACAAATGGTGAAGCGGAAAATACAAAGTCTATCGGAATTTTTGCGCTATTATTGAGTCATTTGATGCATCAATATCATCTTTCGATGGAGAAGAAGACATCTGCGGGTGCAGTAAAAGAACTGATTGCAGAAACATTTTCAGAGTATGATAGGAGAATGGAACAAAAATTATTAAAGATTCATGGTATCGATGAAACATTTTTAAATTTAAGAGATAAGAAATTTAGATTAAAAAAGGTAGTATAGTTTTTAAAAAAGCAAAGTAGTTTGCTTTTTTTGTGATACAATGGTTATGGTGATAAGATGTCAAAAATAAGAGTTATGGATGAAATTCTTGCCAATAAAATTGCAGCAGGTGAAGTTGTCGAACGCTGTAGTTCTGTTGTAAAGGAATTAGTAGAAAATAGTATTGATGCAAAAAGTACTGAAATAAAAATAGAATTAATGGATGCTGGTACGAAATTAATCAAAGTAACCGATAATGGGATTGGAATGGATAAAGAAGATGCTGTGAATGCCTTTTCACGCCATGCGACGAGTAAACTTACCTCAGAAGATGATTTATACCGAATTGATACCTTAGGTTTTCGTGGGGAAGCTCTTCCTTCGATCGCATCTGTTAGTGAAATTACACTGACGACTTCCACGGGAGAAGTTGGAACCATTGTAAAAATCAGTGGTGGTAAAATGATTTCCGTAGAACCTGGAGATGCGAGACAAGGAACCATATTTGAAGTAAAAAATTTATTTTATAATACACCAGCACGTTTGAAGCATTTAAAAAGTTTGTATTCTGAACTTGCTAGTATTACAGACTATGTCAATAAGATTGCGTTATCCCATCCTGATATTAAATTTGTTTTAATCAATAATGGAAATACAATTCTAAATACAGATGGAGGCAATCGATTATTAAAAACGGTGAAAGAAGTTTATGGACTTCAAGTAGCAAAAAAAATGATAGAAGTAGAAGTTTCTGATGATGACTATCATGTTTATGGATTCATTTCTATGCCAGAAGTAAACCGTTCAAGTCGAAATCACATGGTAACAATCGTAAATGGAAGAGTGGTACGTAATCAAGAATTGAATCGTATTATTAATGATTCCTATCATTCATTTAAACCAGATACGAGGTATCCTATTGTCATTTTAGAAATCGAAGTAGATCCTAGTTTAATCGATGTGAATATTCATCCCACAAAAATGGATATTAAATTTAGTAAATTAGAAGAATTAAAAGAACTAATTATGAACATGATAAAAGAGAAATTACATCATCGTAATTTAATCCCAGAAGCACAACCTGAAGAGGTAAAAGAGAGCCAAGATGTGTTTCATAAACCACGTTATGAAGAACAAACCTTATCGTTAGAAAAAGCATTTTATAAAGAACCAGTAGAAACAAAAGACACTTTTGTAGTTTCAGAAACGAATGAGGAACATTTTTTAAATGATGAAATCATTCCAATCAATTCAGATTATGAAATCAAAGAAGAAAGTCAGGTTTCCATTTTAGAAAAAGAAGAGGAAGAATTAAATACCGCAATTGCTTCCAACCAAGAAGAAGTTGCCATGAAAGAACGTATGCCAGAGATGTATCCAGTAGGGGTTGTTCATGGAACTTATATTATTTGTCAAAACGAAACAGGAATGTATTTAATCGATCAACATGCGGCGAAAGAAAGAATCAATTATGAGTTTTTCAAAAAGAAATTAGGAAGCCCAAATGAACTTTCTACACCACTTTTATTTCCAATTACCATTGAATTATCTACATCAGAATTTATTTTAGTAAAAGCGCAATTAGAGGTGCTTAAAAATCTAAATATCATTGCCGAAGAATTTGGTTATCAATCGATTCTTGTAAAAGAACACCCAACTTGGTTACCAAAGGGATATGAAGAAGAAAACATTCGAAAAATTATCGAAATTTTAATTCACGAAGGAAGAAACTTTTCTGTTGAGAAATTTAATGAGAAGATTGCAACGATGATGAGTTGTAAAAAAGCAATTAAAGCAAATCAATTTGTTGATATGAAAGAATTAGAAATTTTAATTCACGATTTAAGAAATTGTGATAATCCATTTAACTGTCCTCATGGAAGACCAACCATCGTTTATTTTTCGAACTATGATTTAGAAAAATTATTTAAACGTAGTGGGTTTGAAAGTTATAAATAGAAAGTAGGTTTCATAATGAAAATAGATAAACATCAAATATTTTCCCATAATAACGAGTTTCAATTAGAAACATTGATAGCCATTCCTGATGGAAACCCAAGAGGAATGATTACTTTTGTTCCAGGAATTTTTGAAACCAAAGAAATGTTTCAACCTGTTTTTGAATATTATACCGAGAAGCAATTTTTATGTGTTGCCTATGATCACCGTGGAACTGGTGGTAGTGTCAAAGAAAAGGAATTAATTGGGCATTTAGGAAGTAATGGACGCGAAGAATTGATTGAAGATATCGATGCTATTTTAGAATATACAAAGCGATTATATCCTGGGTTGTCTACTTTTTTAGTCACCCATGATTATGCGAGTTTGATCACAATGTCATTTTTAAAAAAACATGATGATGAAATCAAAGGCTTAGCTCTCCTTAATCCAATTGGTAGTTATTCATGGTTAAAAACAAGAAAAACAATGATTCAATATCTTTCCATTGTTTTGCCAACCTATTTTAAAAGTCAAAAATTAAACGAGTGGTTTTATCGCAAAGTAGAAAAGCAATCACCAAAGCAACTACCGTTTCTTTATACAGGAAAGTCCCTTACCGATTTATATGAAGTTGCAATGTTACCAAATAAAAAAGGAGACTATTTTTTAAAAAATAGAAATATTCCTATTTTTATTGGAGTTGGTGAAAAAGATCATACAAAAGGGTATACTTCAAAAGTAAAAGACACACTAAAAAATAACGGATACCATAATATTGATATTCGTTATTATAAAGAGGGAGATCATAATTTATTCACTGGGGATGAAAAAGAACAATTACTTCATGATTTATATTTGTTTTTTACATTAAGTTTATAAAAGAGTCGCATTTAGAAATCGACTCTTTTTTATTTTATCTCGTTTTGTAATTTTTTAAAAATCAAAATATGTTCTTTTTCATCTATAATGATTCTTTGAATTAATGCTTGAATGTATTTATCATGAATGAGGGATAAATGTAATTCATATTTTTTAATCGCCTCTTCTTCGGCATGAATATTATATTCTAATATTTTTTTGATATCCGTTTCATAATTTACATTTTCTGCATTCCAGTAGATAGCTGTTT
>JAGZRP010000012.1 GCA_018381595.1 Bacillota bacterium | reverse complement strand
GCAATAAAAATATCATTAAATTTATCTAAATAATTATTAACCGTTAATATCATTCCATACGTTGTATTATAATTTTTTGGTGTTGTGCTAGAAACAAACGAAACATTTAAAATATCATTTAAAATATTTTTTGAACTTGTTTTCCCATAACTTCCCGTAATTCCTATTTTCTTTAAATTAGGCATACTATTTAATTTCTTCTTTGCTTTTCTTTTATAATATAAAAATACTTGATGTTCTATTGGAATATTGATAATATTGGCAACCATAACAATAAAATAGTTGAAATATACCAATACTCCCATCATTAAATAGTAATATGCAAGATATTCTTGTGTATACCCTAATAAGATGCCAAGAAATGGAATTATGTGTAATAAAATGATTGTAATCATTAATCTTTTCACACGTGGTGTGATTGCTAACTTAATTTTTACTTGTTCTTTCTTCGTTCCACGATAATTTAAATATAAGGTAAAGAAATAAAATATCATAAAGAGCAACATGCTCATGGATGCATCCATTCCTAAAAATACAATAAATATGACAAAAAACATATCAACTGTTAAAAATATTTTAGTTGGATTTTTAACAAGCCATTTTAAATAACGATGATTTTCATCATAAAAATTTAATTGTAACATATGAATACTTTTGAATGAAACAAAAATTAAATATAGTAAATATGGAATAAATGATAGAAAAAATAATAAATTCATACTTATTCCTCACTTCCTAAAAAGGTACGAACAATTCTGACTGTTCTTCCTAAATCTTCTAAATAAGCATAGTGTGTACACCCTTCATATTCGATCACTGCTGCATCTTTCATGAGATGTTCTAATTCATAAGCACGTGCTAATGGAACTGCTTCATCTTGTGTTCCCCAAATAATAATCGCGGGACAAGTAATTTTTTTAACATCTTCTGTAATATCTAAATTTACGGTATTTACTAAAATCTTTCTCATTAATGGACTTGCATTACGATAATCATCACTACCCATATGCTTCTTTGCAAATTCTTCTAATTTATTTAAACCAGGAACTTTCTTCAACTGTTTTAATAGTTTTAATTTGATAGATTCCTTTTTGATTTCTTTTTTAAATGGACTTCCAAATAATACTAATTTTTCTACTTCGTATTTACTTGCATATAACAAGCTTATTTTTCCCCCAAAAGAATGTCCAATTAAAATTGGTTTTTTTATTTTTAACTCTTCTAATAATTCTTTTAACATTTCTACAAAATCATCCACTTCCCATGGTGTTTTCGGTTCTTCACTACCGCCATATCCTGGTAAATCGATAATTGTAACTAAATATTCTTTTTGTAAGGCATCTCCAACGGGACGCATCATTTCAATATTTTGTCCCCATCCATGTAGTAAAACAACATCCTCTCCTTGTGGGTTACCATAGGTGATGCTGTTGATTTTAATTCCTTTTATTTTATTCATATGTTTCACCATTACAATTATATCATGAATTATAAGAGACTAAAAGGATTCTAAAGAATTTTTGGAAAGAAAAAAAAGAATTTGTCACTACAAATTCCTTTATTTGCGATTAATAGAATCAAAATAATAATTTCCAGCTTTATCTTTTTTAAATGTATATACATAAGTATCAAATTGATTTTGATATTTATTATAAATGCTGTTATCAATCGCTTTTGCATCCACTTCGTTAGAAGATTCTTTTGAGACGATTGTCTTTTCTTTGGAAGCATTGTTATATAAATTAAAAGCAATATCACCATTTGGTAATGAAAGTGGTTCCACAAATCCTGCTTTCTCAACAATTTCTAAATGATTTTTGTATTCTGTTGCCGATGTAACTCTAGAAATGATATATGGAATCAAGGTTCCTCCACATCCACCTGATTCTTTTAATGTATAACTATCACTATTCATATCATATGTAAGTGAATCAAAGTCACACCCACTATTATTACCAACAGTTTGATGTTGAAAAGAAACATCTTCTCCAAATATTTTTTGAACTTTTTGCTTGATTTCACTTCCTGAAATCTTAAATGTTCTCCTTAGTCCTTCAAGAGGATATTTTCCTTCTTTTGACAAACTTAAAATGGCAAGTGAAATTTTTACATCATTGGGAACACTATTTCTATTGTAAGAAAGTCCCTTATGAAAATAATATTTAGACACCGTATGTTCATCTAAAATTTGAAATGTTTTCATAAATGATGTTACTACCTCATTATTTATGTCAATTGGTGTTCCTACATCTTTCTCCTCTTTCTCTTCTGTGACTGTTGGTTTTGGTGATGTTTTAGGCAATTCTTTTTCCTCGGTACGATTCATAAAAAACATATAATAAATCGCAAGACCACAAGTTGCTAAAACACAAACGCCGATAAAAATAATAAAATATTTTACTTTATTGTCCTTCTTTTCTTGATTCATAAATACACTCCTCTACTCTAATAACTATTATAACAAAATAAAAAAGGAAAAAATAGATAATCTTATTTTTTTCCTTTGGTATTGACACTTATTTTACTCATATATAATATCACAAATAAAATCAAGAAAATAAGTAATAAGATTCCTAATATCCAAATCGGATAACGAGTTATCATTGGTATTAATAAAATAGAAGTTGTATTTAAAAAAATATGAAATATGATAGGACCCGTAAGCGATTTTTCTCTTTCAAATGCATGAATCACTAAAAAACTAGTAACAAGTGCAGTTAAAACTGATGTCATTGTCGTGTGAAAACAAACAAATATTACCGTTGTAAATAAAATTGCTCGCATTGGTTTCATTATTTTTTTTGATTCCTGATAAAGGATACCTCGAAATAGTAATTCTTCTAAGATAGGTCCAATGAGTCCTGTACTGATAACCCTTCCCAGATAAAACCAATTATAAATAGTTTCTTGATAATAAGAAATTGTATTTCCATACGCTAATTTTTTAATATACAAAAAGAAAATATTTAAAACAAATGATGTCACAATTCCAAATAGAAGATAATATAAAATATCACTTTTTTTGATATGAAATGAATGAATTTCTTCTTTTTGATACTTCTTATAAAAGTAAATTCCAAATAATATCAATGAGACGAAAGTAGATGGAAACAGAATGGCTTCTAAAGCAGTTTGAATTGATACTGTATTTTCAAAATCAATTGGATTTCCTAAATGAAATAAGGTAAGACCAAGCCCTATTATCAAAAATTGACCAATTCCAAATAGAACTGGCCAATATAATAATTTAATATATCTTTTCATTATTTTTGGTTTGTTTTTGTGTTTAACATTTCTTGAATTGTTGTCCCAATCGTTGCGATATTTTGTAATTCTGATGGAACAATAATTTTTGTTGCTTGACCATCTGCTACATGAGCTAATGCTTCAAAACTTTTTAATGTCAATACACTTTGGTCGGCCTTTGCTTGTTTTAAAAGTTCAATTCCTTTTGCCTCTGCTTCTTTAATTTTTAACATTGCTTCTGCTTCCCCTTCAGCAATACGAATTTGACTTTCTTTTTTTGCTTCTGCTTTTAAGATAGCACTTTCTTTTTCTCCCTCAGCAATTAGAATACTTGATTTCTTTTCTCCTTCAGCTTGAAGAATTTTCTCACGACGTTCACGTTCTGCACGCATTTGTTTTTCCATAGCTTCCTGGATATCACGTGGTGGAATAATATTCTTTACTTCCACACGGTTTACTTTAATTCCCCATGGGTCAGTTGCCTCATCTAAAATGGCACGCATTTTTGAATTAATTAAATCACGACTTGTTAATGTTTGATCCAATTCCAAATCTCCAATTAAATTACGCAAAGTGGTTGCTGTTAATGTTTCAATGGCTGCAATTGGATTTTCAACACCATAAGTATATAATTTTGCATCTGTAATTTGAAAGTAAACAACCGTATCAATTTGCATCGTTACATTATCTTTAGTAATGACTGGTTGTGGTGCGAAATCTTTTACAATCTCTTTTAATGTCACTCTATTTGCAATACGATCAATAAATGGTAATTTAAAATGAAGACCATTTTTCCACGTTTGATAATAAGAACCAATTCTTTCTACCACATAAGTATTTGCTTGTGGAACCACTTTAATACAAGGAATAATAATAACTCCCAATAGAATTAAAATAATAATTAGAACATCCATACTTCTTTCCTCCTCAAATATCTGGTGAATTACTTTTCAACGATTAGTTTTACGCCATTAATTTCTTTAATTTGAACCACCTCACCAATTTTTAGTGATTGATGACTCATTGCTGTCCAATATTTTCCATCTACTTTTACTTCTCCAGGTTGATTCTTCTGAATTTCTTCTGTTACGATTCCTTCCATTCCAATAATTCTATCAAAGTTTGTACTTTCTTTTGGAACTGACATCCATTTTTTCAAAAATGGTCTCGTACTAAATAGAAGAATGATTCCTCCAACGACAAAGACGAAAAATTGAATAAAGATATTATCTACAGAAAATGATAGAAATAATGAAACAATACCACTGATTACGAACCAAATTGTAGTTAGATTCACAGTCGCTGCTTCAATAATTGCTAACGCAATAACAACAATCAGCCAAACATAAAACATAATTATCACCTACTCACATTATACTATTAATTTTAAAGGAATAAAACAAAAAAAGATAATTTATTATGAATAAGTTATCTTTTCGAATTCCAATATCGGATATTGTTTCATTAGTTTTTTTATATTTTGCTCATCTGCGGATATTTCCAAAGAAATAATTGGTATTCCATGTAACATTGCATTCAATTTTTTATCATCAAGACCATTTTCTTCATAAAATAAAATCATTCTATTTTCTAACCTTTTCATGGTATCTCCATTCACTCGAAAATCATGTTCTCCATCAAAGATTTTAAGGATTTGAAATTTTGATTCATCTATCCATTTGGAGATGGTTCTTGTCGTTAAACGAATACGAGATGTATCAATTTGATATGATAAGATATGATTTTTTTCACTGACATAATTTACAACAGAATTTACGTTTGTCTCTTTCTTTGTATTTATTACAAAAAACATCCCTACTACCAAAAACAAAAAAAATAATGAAGTAATTTTTTTCATAGGATCACCTCATTATTTTTAATATTGATTATTATTTTGTTTTTATACAGTTTATCTTGTTTTATTATTACTTTCTAAATCATTTGGCAATGCAAGCGGTTGATTATCAATGATTTGATTTGCTAATTGTACTGCTTCATGAATGTCATAATTATTTTTTAATACTTCTTGTCTTGCTTTAATTTCACTTTGCACTGCTTGCTTTTGTGCTTCAAGCTCTTCTGCATAAATTTGTTGTTTTTCTTGTTCTAATTGTTTTTGAGCTAATTTCAATTTTGCTTCTTTTTCTGCAGCAATTTTTTTCTTATGTTCAATTTCTTTTTGCTTTATTTCAAACTCTACTTGTTTCTTTTCATTTTCTAACTTTGAAATATTATGATTCATTTGTTCAATTTTTGGTTGATTTACTTCACGGGCATATTGATTACTCCATTCTGTAATCATTGCTTTACGCTCTTCTGGTGTTACATTTTCCAAATATATTGTATATTCTTTATTATCTTCAATTAATTTTTCAAATTGCGTACCATCTAAGTAAAAGTCTGCTAGTTTTTGACAACGATTTAACTCTGAATCAATAGAACTTAATTTTTTATTTAATCCATTCACTTCATAAGTATATTTTTGTTCTAATTGTGTTGTATCCACTGCAAATGTATTTTCCATATTTTGAGTAGATTGTTGCGCTTTTGCTTCTGCTAATTGCTCTGTCAATGAATGATTAATTTCTTCTTGTTCTTTGATTTTTTGAATCGCTGATTGAACTTTTTGCTGTTGGTCTAGCAACAATGCTTTCATTCTTTCAACTTCTTTGTTGTATTCTTGATGATTCCCATCATTTGATTCCTCTTTATCTTTTTCTGGTTTTTCGAAAGAATTTGATAATTGTTCTTCCTTACTTGGCTCACCTTCAGGATTTGGTAATGGTTCTTCTTTACTAGGTTCATCTTCAGGATTTGATGATTGCTCCTCTTTACTTGGTTCATCATTTGGTTGTTCTTTCTCTTGAGTCTTTCCTAATTTTGAAAGGCTTTCCTGAATTGCCTTATTCAAATTATTTTTCTTCCTAGTTACAGCAAAATGGATGTAATCTCCAGAATAAATTTTTGCTTCTGAATTAAATTCAGTAGCTGGAACTAGATTCAAAATTTCTTCCAATTGTTGTTGTAGTGTTTCTAAAGCACTAATTGAGCTGTTCAAACCAGGAAGAGCAAGGCGAACCACCTCCAATTTTTGATTAAATTCATTAAGAATTTTTTTGTTTTCAATTTCTGGAGAAATTTCAGTTTCATATTTTTTCTTTAAATCTTTCACTAAATCAGGAGTTTCTTTTTCAAGGTCAGAAATTAATCTTTCTATTACCTCTGCCATTTGCTCTTCATGAGCAAGCGTTTTAATATTTTTCTCTTTTAAACTATTTAAAACGCTATTAATACTGTTTTCTAAATCTTCCACTGAGTTTTTTAAAGCTTTAGTTTCTTTTTTCATATTATAGTAACGTTTTAATGAAGCAGTTTTTGACTTCTGTATTTTTAATCCGTTCCAAAGTTTTTTTACTCTTGAAACTTGCTCATTTTGTGCACTTAATTCCTTCCTTGTCTTGATACCATTTTTTTCTTCTAAAGCAATCTCAACATTTCTTTTTAGATTTTCTTCTTGTTCCATACATTTCTTTGCCTTTTTTATCATCTTATTTGTTTTAGATGTAGGATTTTTTATGTTTTCTAATCGTTCAATTAACTTTTGATATTCAATAATAGAAGATTCACGATCTTTTAAATAATTTTTTAAAGAATTTTCACCAAACTTAGCAAGAGAAAAAATGCGATTATCTGATTTATGATGTTTTGTCGCTTTAAATGCTTTTTTTAATTCATTATATAGTTCTTCTTTTTCCGACACTTCCATATAAACTAACTTATCAGCAGCATTCTCTGGTACTTTGATTGGATGCTTTGGATCTTTTGAATTTGCATCTGCATTCAAAGTCTCTGCTACTACAATAGGTTCTGTATTCAAATCTTCCTCGATTGGTTTTGCTTGTTGTTGTGTTGAATTACGATTTAATTCATTTCTATGAATTAAATCAACAATTTTATCAACATCTTTTTCACTGTAACTTTCATTACCACCAAAACTAATCTTAATAAGGCTGTCTAGATCTTCTTGGCCAAATTCACTTTTTAATTCACTATCATTTGCAAGTACTTTAGCTGCTTCTTCTACTGATTTTCCTTGTACTTGTTCAGAAATACGATTAATCGCCTTTGCTTGTTCACTGAGTTTTGCCCCTAGATTATAAAAACCTAGATTATCTGCTACATCTGTAAATTCACGAAGACGTTCTTCATAATTTTCAACAGGTACTTCTACTTCTCCCATTGCTCTTATAAAATCTTCTTCTGTTGCAGCTTCCGGACTTCCTGCCATTTCAGACAATCTGTCCATTAATTTCTGTTGTGCTTCTGTATACATTCCGTCTGTATTTACTCCCTTTGCTGTTTCTTCCATTTATATCACTCCTTGCTTGCTTTAATTGCTTCACGGATTACATCTTTAATTTTTGCCCATTCTTCTTGGTCTTCAATTCCAACTAAACTTACTTTTTCTCCATTGGTTTCTACAATTGAAGTATAGATGATAACCATATCTTTGTCATCTTTTTCATTAAACGTATAAATAATATACTCTTTTTTAGGATCTCCCATTTCAAAATGTAATAATACATCCGCTTCTCTTTTATTACCCGTTTCATCCGTTATATTTAATTTATCAATCTCAGTAATTACCATTCCTTTTGGTTCCATTACCTTAATTGATTTCAATGTTTCTTCCTTTTTAGCCATACAGCTGTCCTCCTTTTCACTCTTGTAATAAATTATAACATAAAAAGTTGGATAACACAACTATTCTTTTGTCTGTTTTACTCAGGTAAAACAATGTTTTTCAAGAAAAAAAGGAAAGCATTTTGTTTTCTTTCCTTTCCACTTCTATTTTTGTAATACTTGATAATGTTGATTATTTTTCATAAGTTCTTGGTGAGTTCCTCTTCCTACCATTTTTCCATGATCAATTACAATAATTTCATCTGCAAGTTTCATTAATGATGGTTTATGGGTAATCATTAAAATAGTATGATCTTTTTTTAATTCCTTTAATATTTCCATGATTTGTTTTGAAGTATTTACATCTAATGAAGAAGTTACTTCATCAAATAATAGAACTTCTGATTTCGATAGTAACGTTCTAGCAAGAGCAATTAATTGTTTTTGTCCAGCAGATATATTTTCTGCATCACTTACTAGTTTTGTTTTATAACCATCTTTTAAACTCATAATATAATCATGAATTCCTGCTTTTTTACAGGCTTCTATTTGATGTTCATGATTTGAATCTACCAAACTTAAATTTTCCTGAATACTCATATCAAAAATAAATGGCTTTTGCGTTACAATAGAAACATTGCTAGAATATATTTCTTTTGTATAATCATAAATACTTTCATCATCAAGTAAAATTTCACCCTGTTCTGCTTTATATAATCTTAACAATAGACGAAAAATAGTTGATTTCCCACTCCCACTTTTTCCAACAATTGCAGTAAAAGTCTTAGGTTCAATTGTAAAAGTAATATTTTTCATCACTTCTTGTTTTTCATAGGTAAAAGAAACATGCTTGAACTCAATTTTTCCTTTGATATCATCAGTAGGATTATCACCAAACGTAAGCATATTTTTATTCTTATAATTTAAAATTTTATAAATTCTATCTACCCTTGTCGCATTTTCTGATAATTTATACAGTCGATCTAAAGTGTTATCAAATTCTTTTTCAATATTTTCATAATACCCAATAACCAATACTAAAGTAGCTACTTCATATTTTCCTTGTAAAATCAAAACAATTAGTATGATGTATGCACAAATTTTTCCTAGTCCTAAAAAAGCTGGAACTAATACAAACATTCGGTCAATATATTTTCTAGTCTGAAAGTAATCTGTTTTCCATTTTTTCTTATCAATTTCTAAATAATTATTTAAATCATCTTTCATATCAAATGCTTGAATTTCTTTGTTTCCATCTAATACTTGCCCGATCAAACCAGAAATGCTATCTTCGTGTTTTCTTTGTCTTGCATAATGATATTCACGACGCTTCATTAATTTACCAATGGTATAGATGGAAATTAATGTTAATACAATTGCTACAACGCCAATAGAAGCATGTACAGATAATAAGATTCCCCAGGCAATCACAATACTAATAACACCTGTAATAGCATCAAAAAATTGATCTGGTATCTGCATGACTTCTCCAACATCATTGTAAGCTGTATTTATAATATAAGAAGTTGGCATATTCGATGTGAAATTCTCATCCAGTGATGTCACTTTATCTAATATTAATTGCTGGAATTTATTATGTGTATAAATCGAATTATTTTTATAAGCAACAAAATTATAGTGATGACACATGATATAAATAAAACTACAAATTAAAAAATAGAAAGAATACATTAAAGTTTGATATAAATCTTGATTGGTTGCAAAAGAAACAATTTTAGATGCCATGAATGGAATCAATAAAAAGGATGTTACTTTTACCAAAGAAGAGAAAAATAAATGAAATAATAATTTTTTATTGCTCGCACCGAGCGTAAAATACTTTTTTACCAGATTCCAATATCTTTTAATCATTATCAAACACCCCAATTCTACTTGGTGATTTTCTAGATTGTAGTACTTGGTAAATTTCGTTTGTTTCTAATAGTTTTTGGTGTGTTCCAACCGCGACAATGCTTCCTTTATCTAGTATTACAATTTTATCAGCTTGTTTCATTAAATCAGGTTTTTTCGTTATCATAATTATGGTATGATCCTTTTTTAGATTATCAATTAATTTTGGAACTAACTTAGCAGTATCTGGGTCTAGGGATGTTGTAATATCGTCTAACAATAATACTTCAGCATCAGATAAAATCGTTCTAGCAATGGAAATCATCTGTTTTTGACCACCTGAAATATTGCTACCATTTTCTCTTAAAATGGTTTGATATCCATTAGGAAGAGATTCTATAAAATCATGAATTCCTGCTTTTTTACAAGCTTCTTTCTGATTCTCAATATCTTCATCAACAAAATCTAAATTCTTACGAATACTCATATTAAAGATAAATGGTTTTTGATTCGCAATGGAAACATTTTGTGTATAAACTTTTTTAGAAAAATCATAAATATTTATATTATCTAAGGTGATTTTTCCACTGGTAGGTTTCCATAAGCGCAATAACAAATTAAATATCATTGACTTCCCACTACCCGTTTCTCCGACAATTGCAACAACTTCATTATGATCAACTTTTAGATTAATATCTTTTAATACTTGCTTATTTTTAATGGTTAAAGAAACATTCTTAAATTCAATATTTCCATAAATATCGTTGGTGTCTAAATTACCATAACCAATACTTTCAGAACTATAATTTAAAATATCGTTTACCCTGTTAACTGATATATTTGTTTCCCTAATTACAGAAGTAGAACTAATCAGTTTATTAATATAAGAAACCAATGATTCATGATAAGAAATCATTAACACTAAAATACTGACATCTACTTTTCCAATTCCCAATAAATAAATTAATAAGACATATAAAAGAAAACGAAATGTATAGGTAATAATCTCTACGTCATTATCTCGTGTTGTAAAATAATCTCTTTTGATACCATACATTTTTGTAAAACGATTTTGAATTAAATTTAATTTTGCTTTTAATTTTGAAACCATATTAAATGTTTTAATTTCTTGTAATCCTGACATCATTTGTGTTAAAAGCGTACTATATTTATCATCTTGAACGATAACTTTGTTGTGGTAGAATACAATTTTCCTATCTGTACGATT
>JAGZRP010000011.1 GCA_018381595.1 Bacillota bacterium | reverse complement strand
GTAAGTGAAACCAATCAATTAGAACCAAAAGCAATTCAGTTTTATATCAATGGAATTGTCGTAGGAGACGAATTGAATGTGAATCAAACAAAAACATTTGAAGTAGTCATTAATTATGACAAAAATGCAGAGTTACATCAAGGTGAGTTTTCTAAAGAAATCTCATTTACAATTGATTTTGAACAAAAAACACAAGGAAGTACAGTAAAACCAGAAATGACAGTACCAAACTATTCATTAGATGTAATAAGTAGTAGTTGGTCAAGAGAAAAAACAGTAACAATTACTTATCCAGAAGGAGATAATTTAATATATCAATATTCATTAGATGATGGATTAACCTGGAAGATAGTGACTACTCGAATCTTTACAATAAAGTTCGAAAAAGAAGGAAGTATTATTGCTAGAGTAAGTGATGGAAGGAGTAGTTTAACAGGAGAAAAACAAATTATTGGAAATATTGATAGAGAAGTACCAAATGTAACCATTACAGGAAATACAGATACTTGGTCAATCAATAAAACCCTAACCATTCAAGCAAGTGATACAAAATCAGGATTAGATGAGAATCCATATTCCTACGATGGAGGAACTACTTGGGTAAAAGATACCAGTAAAGTATTCACAACGAATCAAACAGTCAATATCTGGGTGAAAGATAAAGCAGGAAATATTAAGAAACAAGAAATAATTATCAATAAAATTGATGAAAGTAAACCAATGAATGTCAGTTTAACAAAAGGTATCGTTACTTCATCAAGTATTACAGTAACCGCAAGTGCGACTCAAGATATTACAGGAATCAGAGGATATCAATTCTCAATGGATGGAGGAACCTATTCCGAAGAACAAACATCAGCAACGAAAGTATATACAGGATTAGATAAGAATCATGAATATACAATTAAAGTAAAAGCAATTGGAATGAATGGAAAAGAAGCAGAAAGTGGAGTATTAAAAGTATCAACAAATGATATTCATATCCCAACTTATTCTATGACACCAAGTGCAGATACCTGGGCAACGAGTAAGACAGTGACTATCACATATCCAGGAGAAAAAGAGAGTAATCATGTATATGAATATTCTAAAGATGGAGGAACAACTTGGATAACCGTAAATACATCTTCTGCAACTGTGAACTTCACAACCAATGGAAGTGTAATCGCAAGAGTACGTGATACAGGAAATAGTAATAACACAGTAACGGCGAGTACATTAAGTGTTTCAAAAATAGATACAACGGCACCAACAGTTAGTGTATCAGGAAATACAGATACTTGGTCAATCAATAAAACCCTAACCATTCAAGCAAGTGATACCGAATCCGGATTACATACTAGTCCATATTCATTTGATGGAGGAGCAACTTGGAGTGCGACAACATCAAAAACATTTACAACAAACCAAACCGTCAATATTTGGGTAAAAGACGCTCTTGGTAACATTGCAAAACAAGCAATTACGATTAGTAAAATAGATACAGTAGCTCCAAGTAATGTGATGTTAACAAAAGGAAGTGTCACTTCGTCTAGTATTACAGTAAGCGCAAGTGCGACTCAAGCTAATATGGGAATACGAGGATATCAGTTCTCAATTGATGGAGGAGCCTATAGTACAGAACAAACATCAGCAACAAAAATATTTACAGGATTAAATAAGAATACAAGTCATACGATTCAAGTCAAAGCGATTGGAAAGAATGGAAAGAGTGCAGAAAGTACAGTATTAACAGTATCAACCAATAATATTCAAACACCAACCTATTCTGTGACACCAAGTGTGGATACTTGGGCAACAAGTAAGACAGTAACGATCACATATCCAGGAACGAAAACAGATAATCTTGTTTACGAATATTCGAAAGATGGAGGAACAACTTGGATTAATGTTACAGCTTCTTCTACAAGTGTAACATTTACCTCGAATGGAAGTGTGATTGCAAGAGTACGTGATACTGGAAATAACAATAATACAGTGACGGGAAGTACTTATTCTGTGACACATATCGGTTGTTACAATGTAAGTGATACTGGTGTGATTCAAGATTATTATTGTTATACAGGAAATCCAGATGGAGCTCCAGTAAATGCAAGTGTGACTATTCCAACTACAGTGGAAGGAATTGCTATTACTTCTATTGGAGATGCAGCTTTTAGTGGAAAATCACTTACCAATGTGACAATTCCAAGTACGATAAAAACGATTGGTAATTACGCATTTGAAGATAATCAATTAACAAGTATTACTATTCCAAATACGGTTACGTCAGTAGGAACACATGCGTTTGAAAATAATAAAATTACAACATATAGTTGGCCAACAGGAATTCATAAGTTCCCAGATTATGTGTTTGCTACCAATCAAATTGCTAGTTTATCTGCTCCATCCCATGTAACAGAAATTGGAGTATCTAGTTTTGCGAGCAATCAAATGACTACTTTACAAATACCTACAACAATAACAAAAATTGGAAATGGTGCATTTAAAACGAACCAATTGACTAGCGTAGTCATTCCAACATCAATTACGAGAATAGAAGATAATACATTTATGAATAATAAGTTAACTAGCATAGAAATACCAATCTCAGTAACTTATGTTGGGGCATCTAGTTTTGCAAATAATCAATTGACTTCGATGACGTTACAAAAAACAACACCACCAACATTTGCAAATCAGTTTATCAATGGTAATACAAATACTAAAATTTATGTTCCGACAGCTTCTTATAGTACATATGTTACTGCTGTGAATGGTAAATTACCAAGTGGCGCATCTGTTGTAAAGGGATATTTTGAATATGATCATGTACCAGATATTCAATCGGCTTTGAGAAGTGGAACCAAAACGGTAACTCCAGAAAGTCAATTTACAATTGATTCTTCAGGTACGATTACTGCATATTCAGGAACTAGTAAAGATGTTATCATTCCACAAACAATTAATGGGATTTCTGTAAAAGGCATCGCTCCATCTGAATATAATTTAAATTATCGTATGTATGAAGGGGTATTTGTAACTTTATACATTAATGCAGCTGGTGATAATATGTCTTCAGATGGTATTACTTCTTTGGTTTTTCCTCAAGGGTTAGAGAGCGTAGGAGATAGTGCATTGAAAGGTGCAAATGGAAGTGGGACTTTTGTATTCCCAAGTTCATTAAAAACACTTGGATATGAGTCTTTTGCCGATGCAGGATGGACAGGTTATGAATTTAAGGGAACAGTTCCTACAATTGGAGAAGCACCATTTGCTTCTAATTTCTCTCATCCAGGAGCAGCAATCACAACACGAGCTGCGGATGGAACATTTAGCTACGCACCACGTTTACAAGCCAATTCTATTAAAGTTCCAAAAGGACAATTAAGTGCTTATAAGGCACTAGGCAAAAAAGCTTGGTTTGGAAGTGATTACTATTCATTCCAAACATCAGCAACATCATATGCTGCAGATATTACGGCATTCTATGAATAAAAGTAGATAAATTTCTACTTTTTTCTTTTTAACATAGAAAAACAAAGAGAAATTTAGTATAATGAAATCGGTGATTTTATGCAACGTTATTTCGCATTACAAAAACAAGATAACTATTTCCAATTAAGAAATGATGACTATTATCATATTTTAAGAGTCATGAGGGGAAAAGAGAATGATAAAATCGAGGTAGTCTATGATAACTGTGTTTATCTTTGTGGTTTGAAAGATGTAGAAACAGATTTAAAAATAGAAATTCTTTCACAATTAGAAGTTGGTGCGAAAGAAAAAGAATTTGTTTTATGTATCCCGTTTTTGAAAGAACAAAAAATGGATTTCATTTTTCAAAAAGGAACGGAAATGGGAGCTACTAAATTTTTATTAATTCCTACGAAGTATAGTATTATTAAGATAGATAATAAAAAAATGAAACACAAACTAGAACGTTGGAGTCGCATTTTAAAAGAGGCTAGTGAGCAATCAAAAAGGACAGAGATACCAGAAATAGAGGTAGTGGATACTTTGATGGAATTAGAACAGCTTGATGGAGTAAAGTTTGTTTGTAGTACGAGAGAAACCAAAAATAATTTGAAAATGTTTTTGCAATCTCATATAAATTGTGATAAACTGGTAGTAGTAATCGGTCCGGAGGGTGGACTTGATAATACCGAAGAAAAGCAATTAAACGAAATGGGATATGAAAGTATTAGTTTAGGAAGACGAATTATGCGTGTGGAAAGTGTTCCTTTATTTGTTTTAAGTTGCTTTAACTATGAATATATGGAGTGATGATATGAGTTGGATAAATACTTTTGTTCATAGTGAATTTTTCTTTTATGGGCTTATTGTCCTATTTTTAATCGTCTTAATTATTTTTGGAATTGTTGTTTATTTTGAATGTAAAAAATTAAAAATTAATCAAGCCCGTGAGCATGCATTAAAATTAGCAAAAGAAGAAAAAATGGATAAGTTTGCAGCTCATCCAAAAGAAGAAAAAAAGAAACTAGAAAAACAAGTAGAAGTTGTTTCTTTAGAACCTGAAAAAAAAGAAGTGACAAAAGAGTCTATCAAAGAATCGATAACATCAAAAGAAAGTACAAAAACAAGTGCTAGCATGAATGATATTGAAAGTCTGCTTTCACGTATGAAAAAAGATTTAACTGAAAAAGAAGAACAAGAAATTGAATGCTTTGAACAAGAGCAAGAAGAACAAGCAATTATTAGCTATGAAGAGTTGGTTCGTGCGGCAAAAGAAAAACAGGCATTGGAGATGGATGAAGAAGGAAATACTCCTATTAGTAATCGCGAGTTAGAAGTTGCTTTAGAAAAAAAGCGACAAAAAGAACTAGAAGAAGAAAGAAAACGCGAGCAAGAAAAAAAGAGTGGGTTTCATACGACACAGTTTATTTCACCTGTTTATGGAATTCAAGAGGAAAAAAAGAAAAAAGAATCTTTTCAAAATAGCTTTCAAGAATTAAAATTAGAACCTGTTTTAGAAGAAGTACCAGAATTACCTGATGAATTAGAACTTCCATTGGAAACGTCATTACCAGATGGAATTGAGGTAGAATCTATTCAAGAAGATGCGAATAAAAATGCAGAATTTCTTGATGCATTAAAAGAATTTAGAAAAAATTTAGAATAGGTCGTAAGACCTTTTTTAGTAAGGAGAATTTATGTTAGTAAAAATATATACATTGGGTTGTAAAGTAAATACTTATGAATCTAATGTGATGATGGAAAGTATGAAACGAAAGGGATATCAAGAAGGGGATACGAATACAGATGTTGTGATTATTAATACTTGTAGTGTAACGAATACGGCAAGTAAAAAATCAGTAAAAATGATTCATCAAGCCATTCGCAAAAATCCAAATGCGGTAATTGTTGTATGTGGTTGTATGAGTCAAGTAGAAACAGATACTATTAAAGAAATTGATGGGGTTTCTATCATTTTAGGAAATCTTGGAAAGAGTCAAATACCAGAGTATGTTGAAACCTTTTTGAAAACAAAAAAACAAATAATTGATATTAGAAATTTAGAACACACTTCTTTTGAATGCATGAAACTTGATAATTTTAATCGTACTAGAGCATTTATTAAAATACAAGATGGGTGTGAGAACTTTTGCAGCTATTGTATTATTCCTTATACAAGAGGGAATGTACGTAGTAAAGATAAAGAAGAAATATTAGAAGAAGCACGTCATTTTATTCAAAAGGGACATCATGAGATTGTATTAACAGGGATCCATACGGGACATTATGGAAGTGATTTAAAAGATTGTAATTTCGCAACGCTTTTACGAGAATTAATAACATTAGAGGGATTGGAACGCTTACGAATTTCTTCTATTGAAATGAATGAGATTACAGAAGAAGTATTAGAATTATTTCAAAATCATTCTATTTTGGTTGATCATATGCACATTCCTTTACAAAGTGGTTGTGATAAAATTTTGAAGTTAATGAATCGTAAATATGATTTAAATGAATTTGAAAATAAGTTAAATGAAATCCGTAAAATTCGTCCCCTAATGTCTATTACAACAGATGTCATTGTTGGATTTCCAAATGAAACAGAAGAAGATTTTCAAAAAACGATAGAAACGGTTCAAAAATTTCAATTTTCTAAAATTCATGTCTTTCCATATTCTAGAAGGCAAGGAACGAAAGCAGATAGTATGGAAGGACAAGTACCTGAAGAAATCAAAAGGGAACGCAGTAAACGTTTGATTCAAGTATCTAAAGTATTAGAACAAAAATACATGGAACAGTTCTTAAATAAAGAGTTATCCATGATTCCTGAGGTTATGAAAGATGGCTATCTCATTGGACATACCGGGAATTATTTACTCGTAAAAGTAAAGGGAACACAAGAGCAATTGCATCAAACTCAAACAATTATCATAACTAAAATGGCTTATCCCTATGTTGAAGCAGAATTAAAAGAAACGGTTATGAATTAATTTCATTTCTTCAAAAAGAATTCTGTGTTAAAATAAAGTTAGAAGAAAAGGGGAATCATTATGAAATTTAGTATCATTATTCCAGTCTATCAATTAGAACAACAGATTGGAAGACTTTTAACTTGTTTCAGAAACCAAACTTATTCAAATTTTGAATTATTTGTAATTGATGATGGGAGTACAGATAATTTGAAAGAAGTAGTTACTCCATATTTACAAGATACACGTTTTCGTTTCTATGAAAAGAAAAACGGAGGCGTTGCAAGCGCTCGTAATTTTGGATTGAATTATGTAACGGGAGATTATGTCATCTTTATCGATGGGGATGATTATGTGGAGCTGGATTTTCTGGAACGTATTCAAACAGCTTGTATGGATAACCCTAATATTGATATCATTAAATATCAAATGGATCTGGTCGATGAAAGTGGAAAACAAATACGCAAAGTGTTTGATACGGCATTTTCTAAACTACCAACTTTAGAAGCCTTCCGTATTCTAATTCAGGGTGAGTATGTAGAACCTGTTGTTTTATATGCATATCGTGCCGCATTTTTAAAAGAACATGACTTTCGTTTTCAAGAAGGAAAAAGTCGTTCTGAATTTGGATTTACACCACTTACTTTGGTGTATGCGAAAAGTATTATGAGTCTACCATATTGGGGGTATCATTTTGTATCACGTGATAATAAAAAGGTTCCTGATGAAAAAGAAACACGATTAAGAAAAATGTATGATACATTGTTTCAATTTGATTATATGAGAAAAAAAGTATTAGAAGATGAAGGCATATCGGAAGAATTAAAAAGAGTATTCTTTGATTACATTGCTTATGCAGTTATTATGAAAGGAATTTATCTTCCGGATGAAGCAATCCCAGAGTATGTGCTGGAACTCGATAAACGCGGTGTTGTAGAGATGCTTTATGCCAATTCTTTTGGTAAAATGAAAACAAAGTTTATGATTAAACGTGATATGGAAGCATTTATCAAAAAGAATAAACCAAAAAAGAAATAGGTGAAGTAGTATGTTGGTATCCATTGTTTTATTATGCACAAGTGATAAGATAAATTTATTTTATGAAAAGTTAACTCATATTTTAAGAAGAGTAGATTTTTCTTATGAACTTATTTTTGTGTACCAACAAAATGAAGTATATTTAGAAAAAAGACCTGAAGTATCTGCGAATTGGCAATGCATTCCTAGGTTTTCAAAAAGAAAGAAAACAATATCTCACATCTTAGATGCATGTCATGGCAACATAGCAGTTGTACTTTCTCCAAAAATGTATGAGTCTTTATTTTATATGTTAGATGCAATTTCGCTTTTGGAAGATAATCAAAACATTGATATGATTACCACCATGGAAGATGCTGTCTTTTATTCTTTTTTTCAAAGAATAAAGCACAATATTATAAAAAAGAAGTATTTGTTTTATGTATTCCGAGTAGATAAAATAAGAAATGCATTCGAAAAGAAAAAATATATCATGGGAAAAGCTCCCTTCACATTGGGAATCTCTGTATATTATCTTCCTTATATTCCTCAATTCCAAGATGGTTATTCAAATTCTATGAGTGTATCATTGGATGGGTAAGTATAAAAATTCACAGAAGTGAATTTTTTTGTGCAAAGAAAAAGAAAAGTAGTTGACTTTTGATAAGGACTGTCATATAATGGAATTGTTAGTAGGAATGATTACTACTTACAGGAGTGATTGACATGAGATATTCAAAGCAAAGAGAGACAGTATTAAATGTTGTCAATAAAAGTCGAGCACATCCAACTGCTGAAATGGTTTATCAAGAAGTAAAAAAAGAAATTCCCAATATTAGTTTGGGAACTGTTTACAGAAATTTAAATGTTTTAGCAGAACAAGGAATGATAAAAAGAATTAGTATTCCTCAGGATGTAGACCATTTTGATCATCGTAATGATGAACATTATCATTTTTATTGTACAACATGTAATCATTTGATTGACCTACCAGTGGATCGCATTGATGAGTTAATCCAAAGACTAGAACGAGAAGAAAACGTGGAAGTCAATGATTATGAAGTATTACTGTTTGGAACGTGTCAATCATGTCGTCAGAGTAAGAGAGGAAGGAATTAGAATTATGGAATTAAAAGGAAGTAAGACAGAACAAAACTTAATGACAGCATTTGCTGGAGAAAGCCAAGCAAGAAACAAATATACCTATTTTGCATCTAAAGCAAAAAAAGAGGGGTTTGAACAAATCGCAGCAATTTTTACAGAAACTGCAAATAATGAAAAAGAACACGCAAAATTATGGTTCAAATTATTAGAAGGTGGACAAATCAAATCTACTGCAGAAAACTTATTAGCAGCAGCTGAAGGTGAAAACTATGAGTGGACTGATATGTACGCAAATATGGCAAAAGACGCAAGAGAAGAAGGATTTGACCACATTGCATATCTTTTTGAACAAGTTGCAAAAATCGAAGAACAACACGAAAATAGATACCGTGCTTTACTTGCAAATGTAAAAGAAGAAAGAGTATTTCAAAAAGACGGAGAAGAAATGTGGATCTGTAGAAACTGTGGACACGTTCACTTTGGAAGCGAAGCTCCAGAAGTATGCCCAGTTTGTGCACACCCAAAAGCTTACTTTGAACTTAGATGTGAAAACTATTAATCAAGGACATATTGTCCTTTTTTAGAAAGAAGTGAATATTATGAAATTTTATCGCTGTAAATCTTGTGGAGATATTGTATGCCCACTACCAAATAGACCAATGTGTATTTCTTGCTGTAATGAAGAGATGGAAGAAATTGTTCCAAATACAGAAGAAGCTGCAGTAGAAAAACATATTCCTATCTTAAAAGAAACAGAAGATGGGATTGAAATTTTAGTTGGCAGTGTAATGCATCCATCTAGTGAAGAACATTATATTGAATGGGTTTATATTGAACTTGTAAAAGGTGGCGTATCTATTCCATTTGAACCAGGAGAAGAGCCTGTGTGTAAAGTTCCTTACAAAAAAGAAGATATCAAAGCAATCTATAGCTATTGTAATTTGCATGGCTTATGGAAATCAGAAGATTTGTTCTAGACAAATCTTTTTTTTCATGTTACGATTCTAATTGAATGACGGTGAGTTTATGAAAGATGAAAAGAAAGATAATTTGTTCCAATCCGTTTTTGGAAATGTAGAGGCGCCAGAAGAAAAAGAGTTAGTTCCCTCTTCCAAAATAGAGGAAAAAAATTCTAAGATAGCATCGAAACATCTAGTTGTGGAAGAGCGTGAAACCTCTGTTTTAGAAAAAGAAAATCCACAGTTAAAAATCTTGCAAGAAACAAAAAGAGAAGTGGATACTTCTAATGACAATGTAATCAAAGGGGAGCCAGAAAAAGAAACTATGGCAGCAATCGATGAATCTCGTGTGAATCCTATTGTGAAAATTGTTTTGATTGTGATATTAATTGGTGCTGTTGGATGGGCAATTTGGAATCTTTTTGGAACTATTATCTATCAGGGATATCAAAATATAACGATAGAAAAAACCAGAAAAAAAGAAGTTCAATCTTATATTGAAACAGCAGAGAAAGAACTTTCAAAAAAGGAAGAAGATATGGAAGTTTGTTATTTATCTTCTAGCGGAAGATATTGTAGTAGTGATAAGGATGTATTAGAAAGTTCAATTAAACTTGTGATCAATCCAAAAGAAAAATTCGATAGTGGTACTTTATTTTTTCAAGGAGGAAAAATAAAGAGTGGCACAGTAGTATTACATGGGTATACTTATCATATTAAAGATGGTGTTGTTCAAAAGGGCCTTGTCGAAGAAAAACCAAATTCTGATTAGTAGAAGGAATATCCTTCTTTTTATTTACAAGAAAAAAATAAGTGTATAATAAATATTATTTGATGAGGATGTGGATTATAATGAAATTATTTAAGAGAAAAGATATGAAAAATTCAGAATTGTTTGATACTCTCAAAGATAGGGAACAACAGTTAAATAATCAAGTTTATCAGATTATACAGAAATTGAAAGAAGCTCAAATTGAAATTGCAAAAGATTTGGTAGCGAATTTAGTAAAACATCATAATAATTTACTAGAACCAATATATTCTTTGCGTGAAATAGAAGAAATAATCATTCAAACAGAAAAGCTAGCTATATATATAAATTCGCAAGAGATGTCAAAGGAGCAGAGATAGAAAAACTAGAAGATGCAGTCATTCAAAAAAAAGATGCAGTGGCTATTTGCTTTGTAGCAAAACAAGCGGATGAATATTATGAGTATCAGCTCAATACAAATGCAAAATATAAAGTATTTAAAATAAAATAAAAATAAGGAAACCAATCTCTTTTGGTTTCCTCAGACTGTTGATAAATAAATTTTGTTAATAGTCTTTTTATTTAAAAAATAATAATGTATAATAAATATGTAAGGATTGCTTTTATTCCCAAAATTTAAGCTTACTATCCTTACTTTTTTTATATTTTTGATATAATTATATTGGGAATAAAAGAAAGTAAGTGATAAGATGGCTTTGACAAAAAGAAAAAAAAGACAATATGTTAGTGAAATCGTAAATTTAGAAGAAATGATTCCACAAGATCATTTTTTAAGAGTCATAGAACAACATTTTGATTGGAACTTTATATATGATGAAGTAGAAAAACTATATTCTAAAGTGGGAAGAAAAAGTATTGACCCAGTAGTT
>JAGZRP010000010.1 GCA_018381595.1 Bacillota bacterium | reverse complement strand
CGTAATGATGTTGGTGGGGTTCAATTTGTATATGCTTCTTATCAAGAATCTTTTCTAAAAACAGCAATGAATGGAATTTATCACTATGTAGAAAATAATATTTATGGGGATAGAGAACAAGAACTTCCTGAAGTTGTAAATGTTGATATGATTAATATGGTACAAAAAGAATTTGTTTTAAATGATGAAGTCAGTGATGAGAAAGCATATTATGTAGATTTGACTATTTCCTATGCGAAAGATTTAGGTTATCAAAAATCTTGTACGCTTGTTTTAATTCATAATGATAAAAAATTAGAAATTGTAAAAATGACAGAGAAATAAAGCCTCTGTGTTAGAAGAGTAGTTTTATAAAACTACTTTTTCTTTGCTCAATTTTCCCATTGGAAAAATGGTTGGGTGATAGCGATAATCATTTGATACTAGTCAGATGAAAGATAATTTGATATAATTTTAGAAGATAAAACTAAAGGAGTGCAGATGTATGATAGTTAGCTTAACGTTAGCATGGGGGTATTTAGGTAACCCTCTAGACTTTCTTTCAACTATTTTTTCTTTTAAAACTTAATGAAGCGATTAAGCAAAAAAGAAAAATAGAAGGAGAGAGTTTTGTGCGAAAAAAGGATTTCATGATAAAGCGGTTGTTGTGGATGATCAAATCAAAACAAGTGATACTTGTATAGCTTCTGCATTTCAAATGAAAGAATTTGATTCTACAAAACAATATCAAGTTTATACAGTTCCTGAAACAGGAGTTTATTTGATTGAACTGTGGGGAGCAGCAGGGAATTTTATTTATAATGGAATTCCTGGAAAGGGTGTCTATACAAGTGGATATATAAAATTAGAAAAAGGAGAAACCTATTATATCTACGTAGGTTCTCAAGAATTAGAATATACTGGGATTGGATTTAATGGAAGTAAAGGAATATTACCGGGTGGAGGAGCAACCGATATTCGTTTAACTCCAGGACTATGGTATGATTTTAATAGTTTAAAAACACGGATTATGGTAGCTGCCGGTGGAGGAGGTGCCGAGCGTGTAAAAGGTGGTGCTGGTGGAGGACTTACTGGATATCCGGGAACAGGAATTCATACGACATTATTAACCAATGGTACTGGAGGAACGCAAACATCTGGAGGAATTGCTGGGACTGGGTCAGATGAAAAATACAATAAAGGAGAAAAAGGTTTCTTTGGTATCGGTGGAACAGGTTGTGTTGGTTGTAGTGATGTAGGTCCTGGAGGTGGAGGAGGATACTACGGTGGAGGCAGTGTTTCCTATGCTGGAGGAGCTGGAGGGGGTTCTAGTTTCATTTCCGGTTATCCAGGCTGCGATGCAATGAAAGAAAGTTCTACAGAATCTAATATTATCCATACAGGTCAACCGAACCATTATTCCGGTAAAATATTTACAAATCCAGTCATGATAGATGGATTACATACGATGCCAAATCCGAGAGGCGTTGGAAGTATGAAAGGAAATTCCACGAATGGATATGCGAGAATTACATTAGTAAGTGTCAACTCATAAAGTTGATGCTTTTTTTCTTTGTTTTCCTGATATATATAATAATTATTAGCATTTTTTTCATATCTTTATCTATTATAATTTTATGATAATTTCACAAATAATTAGTTTGATTTTTGTTATTCTATTATATACATCGATTCATAATATTCAAGTATTAGCGATTATTATTTCTATTTTAAGCTTATTATATATTCCTGTTGGATTTATTTATATCAAGAAAAAACTTGTTAGATAATTAAAAGATAGGGTATATATAACATATGTTTTTTCGTTGCTCAATTTTATAAAAGATGATATAATGATTACTAGAATGCGAGGGTTTCTATGAAACAGGAGACAAAAAAGACAATCATTTCTGTTTGTATTATTTTAGCCGTTTTTGTCATTCTTTGGACTTTGTTATATTTCTTTATGCATCAAGCCAAGAAGGAACATTACAAGGAAGTTTCTGTTCCATCGTTTGAGACGGCATTATATCAAACATTTCAAAAAAGTGATGTGACAAAAAAAGTAGAAAAAGAATGGATATTATACCAATTAGAAGATGGGATTTCTCTTTATGTTTATGAAGACGATAATATCATTTCTAAGTCATTGCTTGTCTTTGATAAGGAAGTATTCAATCAAAAGAAACACAAAAACTTGGTTCAGTCATTTGTGAAATGGAATGCAAGTGAAATAGAAGACACCGATGATTTATTAAACCAACTATTAGACATCAATCAGCAGAAAGAAGAATTACTCATTGCCGATGTGATGGTTGGGAATCGTGAATTTATATCACGTATTGATACAGAAAAGAATAAAATTGTATTTTACAGTTATCATTTAAATGATATCGTGGAAGGGGAAAAGTAAATGGATTTAGTTATTTTTATTGTTTTAGCGCTCATTGTAGTTGTGATTTTTAAAAGCTTTCAAAGCTTTGTATATTTCTTTGCAATCTCTGATATTCTTCTTAGAATTTTAACATTGTTAAAAGAATTATTAGGAATACCAGAAATTACAAATTTATTAAATCAATATGTTCCAGCCAACTTATTGAGTATTATTAATCATTATTCAACAGGAGTTTTTAATCAGATACTTACTTGGGGATATTTACTTTGTTTTATTATATTTGAAGTTTATCTTGTAAAATATTTTATAAAAAATAAAAAGAGGAGATAATATGAAAAAAGGATTTACTTTAGTTGAATTACTCGCAACTATCACCATTCTTGGTATTATCGCATTGTTAATTGTTCCAACTGTAACCAATGTGATTAATGAATTTAAAAGTGATGCACAAAAAAATCAAGAAGAGACCATTGTGTCAGCTGCAAAATCATGGGCAACAGATAATCGTCTTCAATTACCAGAAGTAGGAGAGACACCGCTTTGTGTTACCGTTTCAACTTTGAAAAAAGGATATTTAGATAAAGATTTGAAAGATCCAAAGACACAAGAACCAATCAAGGATAATGCCTGCGTAGAAATTAAAAAAGTAAAGAAAAATTATACGTATACTTATTTTAAAGATGGAAAATAAATATTTCTATCTTTTTTTGAATAACAGTTCCAAACATTTGTTTGTTATGATATAATGAAGATGGTGAATAATTATGTATGCATATATGAACGGAACGATTAAAGAAATAGAAACAAATTATATTGTGTTAGAAGTAAATGGAATTGGATATTTTATTTATACTGCAAATCCATATCAATTTCATGAAGAAGAATCTTTAAAAATATATTTATATCAACATGTAAGAGAAGATGAGAATACACTTTATGGATTTAAAACGAAAGAAGAAAAAGAGTTATTTTTGAAATTAATTAATGTCAAAGGATTGGGTTGTAAAATGGCACTTCCCATGCTTGCAACTGGTTCGATTGATGGAATCATGGATGCGATTGAAAGAGAAAATGTATTATATTTGAAAAAATTTCCTAAAATTGGGGATAAAGTAGCACGTCAAATTATTTTAGACTTAAAGGGAAAACTAGCAGCTACTCCAACGGGAGAAAAAGAAGTAGACCAGTTTAATGAACTTGTTGATGTATTAAAAGGGCTTGGATATAAACAACCGGATATTAAAAGGATATTACCTAAGATGGATAGTACATTAACATTAGAAGAACAAATTAAAGAAGCATTGAAATTGATGTTAAAATAGAGGTGTCATATGGAAGAAGAAAGAATCATAACAAGTGATAAATTAGAGGAAGATAGTTTTGAAAAAACGATTCGCCCTGATAATATTGATGAATATATTGGGCAAAGTGAGGTCAAAGAAAATTTAGAGATTTTTATTAAAGCAGCTATGATGAGAGAAGAACCATTGGATCATGTTTTACTATATGGTCCTCCTGGGCTTGGTAAGACAACACTTTCTTATATCATCGCGAATGAACTTGGTAGTCAGATTAAAACAGCATCTGGACCATCTATTGAAAAGAGTGGGGATTTAGCAGCGATTCTTTCTACACTAGAACCAGGAGATGTTTTATTCATTGATGAGATTCATCGTATGCCACGTTTCATTGAAGAAATTTTATATCCAGCGATGGAAGATTTCACGTTAGATATTATTGTAGGAGAAGGTTCTACGAGTCGTAATATTAAAATTAATTTACCACCATTTACATTGGTTGGGGCAACGACACGTGCAGGGGATTTATCAGACCCATTAAGAGATCGCTTTGGGATTGTCTCTAAATTGAATTATTATACCGTAGAGGAATTAACCCAAATTGTAAAAAGAACGAGTCGTGTTTTAGAGTGTGAAATTACGGAAGATGCAGCAGTGGAACTTGCAACCCGTAGTCGTGGAACGCCTCGTATTGCAAATCGTTTATTCCGTCGTGTAAGAGATTTTGCACTTGTGATGGGAAATGGTCTCATTGATTTGGAAATCACAAAATACGCATTGGATAAATTAAAAGTAGATAGTCTTGGATTAGATGATACCGATTATCATTTATTAAAATCGATTATTGAAAAGTTCAATGGAGGACCTGTTGGAATTGAAGCAATTGCTTCTTCTATTGGAGAAGAACGAGGAACGATTGAAGATGTATATGAACCTTATTTGTTGCAAACAGGATTATTAAAAAGAACCAGTAGAGGAAGAATGGTCACAAGAAAAGCGTATGACCATTTAGAAATTCCTTGTCCAGAAAAGGTAGAATAGTATGAAAAATCAGGTGATTGTAATTTTAGGACCAACGGCAGTTGGAAAGACAAAATTAAGTGTAGAACTTGCAAAAATGTTTGATGGAGAAATCATCAATGCAGATAGTACACAAGTATATCGTGGTTTAGATATTGCAACAGCTAAAATAAGAGAAGAAGAAAAGGAAGGAATCCCTCATCATTTATTTGATATCAAGGATGTAAAAGAAGAGTATAGTGTCAGTGATTATCAAAAAGATGCTAGATACTGGATTGAGGATTGTATCAAGAGAGATAAAACACCTATTTTAGTAGGTGGAACAGGACTTTATATCAAAGCAGCATTATATGATTATCAGTTTCAAAAAACATCTTATAAAGGGGAATATTCTACTTATTCTAATGAAGATTTATATAAGCAATTAATTGCGATTGATTCTAATACTACCATTCATCCCAATAACCGAAAAAGAATCGAAAGAGCTCTAGATTATTATTATGATACAAAACAAGTGCTAGAAGAAAAAGAAAAAACAGATAAATTACTTTATCCAACTATTTTTATTGGTCTTACTTGTGATAGAAATGTATTATATGATAGAATCAATCATCGTGTAAACATTATGTTAGAAATGGGATTATTGGAGGAAGCAAAGAATATTTATGATTCTCAAATTCGTACCAAAGCGATTTTAACTCCGATTGGATATAAAGAATTATTTCCTTACTTTGAAGGAAAACAGGAGTTAAAGGATTGTTTAGAAGAGATAAAAAAGGTAAGTCGTCATTATGCGAAAAGACAATATACTTTTTTCAATCATCAACTTCCAGTTACATGGATGACTGCTGATTTTAAAAACTTTCAAAAAACTATCAGTGAAGTGGAAGACTATATTAAACAAGAAATCAAGTAAATGACTTGATTTTTTTGTGAAAGAAAAAACGTAGAGTCTCTACGTTTATAATCCTTCTTGATATATTGTTTGGTCAAATGTATGGTGAATCGGATCTTTTGATAAAATTTGTTGTCCTGTAATTAAGAAATAATGGTCTAATAAAATATTTTGATGAGTATTCACAACTGGGTCATCCCAAGTTAAGTCAATATGATACCATTGGTTATCGATATTGACTAAATTCCATACATGTTCTTCATTTGATATTTTATAATTAGGAAGTTCCATTTTATTTAAGAATAGAGCCATTGCATCACTGTAACCACCACATAAAGCAATATGATATTTAAAAGTTCCGTAGGCAATATGTGTGAATTTTGTATTTTGAAAATCTTTATTTTTAATATTTAAAGCACCTTCACTGTCATAGACGGTTTGGTTAATAATATAATCATGAGCTGCTTTGATTTTTTGTTGTATTGTCATTTGGTCATTGATAATCGTTGGATATATATTATCTATTTCTTGGTTAATGAATTTAATTTGTTCTTCTGTATACATTTTTTCTACAGTAACATGAACTTTACCAAAGTTATTAACATCAATTAAAAGACGATTGAAGCTATTATATGGATGAACAAAGTTGTTAAAGTTAGCAAGCATATCAGAATTACTTGTTAATGATTTTGTATCTTCAAAGCATTCTTTATAAGAATCAGCACAGAAGAATGTAAATTCGTCCCAACCATTATTAATAATCGTATAAATAATATTTAATAGTTCTGTTTTATTTTTAGGAGAAAAGCGATTTGTATCTTTTACATAGTTTACATTTAAACTAAGACGATATTGATTCGCATCATGAATCACCATGTCATTTTTATAGATAAAATTTTCCATAAAAAAGCGGGCAATTGGTTTATTGTACAAGAATACACAGATTACAAGTACCATTCCAAGAATTGTATATAAAAAGTTTTTTAATTGTTTCATATGTTTCACCATCCTCATTATATCAAATTAGGCATAAAAAAAGAAGTAAATTCTTACTCCATTTCATTAACCTTTTTCATTAAACGAGATTTATTACGAGAAACATTGTTTGCTTTAATCGCACCTTTACTCTTAGCTTTGTCGATTGCTTTGATAGCTACACTTAATTTAGCAGTTGCCGTTTCTTTATCATTTGTTTTTACCGCTTTTTCAACATTTTTGATAGCAGTTTTCATACTTGCTTCATAGTTATTATTTTCAATTTCTCTTTTAATATTTTGTTTGATACGTTTTTTTGCGTTCTTCATATTTGCCATAAGTTTCACCTCCAAGTTCTCTTAAACATCACTATTTTAACAGAAAAATAAAATAAATGCAATAAAAAGACCTATTTTTGGCAAAAATAATACAGGGTGATAAACATGGGACATGAGGTTCATTTAGAAAACAAATTAATTCGTACGGATTTAGCAATTGATATGTTAGATAGCTATCCATCTCGTGATGGAATTAAAACAAAAATGAGACAAGAAAAGAATTGTCATATTACAGTGGTTGATGTTTTAAAAAATGGGGCAGATATCATTGGAAAAAAAGAGGGAAGATATATTACAGTAGAATTTGATGATGTAACCGATCATGAAAATCAGCAAAATGTACTTCAGGTAGTAACAAAGGAATTAACAGAATTGTTAAAAGAAATGAAGATTCCAAAAGATGCATCTTGCTTTATTGTTGGATTAGGAAATGAAGAATCTACACCAGATGCACTGGGACCACTCACCATAGATGATGTATTAGTGACGAATCATTTATATGAATTAGATAGCTTAGAAGATGGATTTCGTAAAACATATGCATTAACACCTGGTGTTATGGGAACGACAGGAATTGAAACTAGAGAATTACTAAAAGGAATTATCGATGAGATAGAACCTGATTTTATGATAGTAATTGATGCACTTGCGAGTGGAAGTATTGATCGATTAAATAAAACCATTCAAATTACAGATACAGGTATCCATCCTGGTAGTGGAGTAAACAATAAGAGAAAAGAAATTAGTAAAGAATATTTTCAAATCCCTGTAATTGCAGTTGGGGTACCAACAGTCGTGGATGCAGCGACAATTGTTGCCGATACGATTCATTATATGCAGATGAACTTCACATATATGAAAAAAAGAGAAAATTTAGCGTCTAATAAACTTTCTGTTGGAAGTGGAAATTACTTAAAAAAAGAAGTAATTCCAAATAAAGAAGATAAAGTCGAACTCATGGGAAAACTGGGTTTATTGAATGAAACAGAAATGAAACAACTCGTATTTGAAGCATTAACACCTATTGGATATAACCTGATGGTAACACCGAAAGAAATTGATTTTGTAATTAAAAAACTTGCACTTACCATTGGTGGAGCAATTAATCATGCACTTCATGAAAATATTTCTTTTGAAAATTAATATTTTATCTATTATTTGACATAATTCATTCATTCCTCTTAGTACAATAGGACTAGGAGGGATATGATGGCAAAAAGATTGAAACATTCAAAAAAACATAAATGTAAATGGATATTTAAATTAGGATTACTAGTAGCTGTTTGTTATCTATCATTTGAATGTACTACTTATTATATTTTAAAATCGAAATTAGCGACAACAAATGAGGAATTTTTAAATCAAATGCTAAGAGATTCTAATCATTATTTGTTATATGAAAAAAGCGAAAAAAATATCATATCTAAGATGGGTAAGTTTTTAATGGATATCGACTTTTCAAAACCAGATACATTGCTTTCGATGAAACAATTTTCAAAATCAAACAAGCCAGAAAAGACACAAGTTGTGTATCAAGAAGAGGAACCAAAAGAAACTGGTTATATCAAAAATCCAGTGACAGAAAAAAATACGGAAAAAACACCAAGAGTTTATATCTATAATTCTCATCAAGGCGAGAATTATAGTATGAAAACATTAGAACCATATAACATTACACCAAGTGTTATGATGGCATCTTATTTATTAAGAGAGCATTTGAATAAGGCAGGGATTCCTACGATTGTAGAAGAGACCAATATCAATGAATATATGAAAACAAAGGGATGGAATCATGCTAGAAGCTATGATGCAAGTCGTGAATTTGTTGCGAATACATTGAAAAAATATCCAGACTTAGAACTGATTATTGATTTACATCGAGATGCACTTCCTCATGATACTTCTACGATTACGATTGGTGAAAAAAATTATGCGAAGGTATTATTTATCATTGGTTTAAATAACAAAGCATATGAGTCTAACCTTTCTTTAGCAACTACTATTTCTGATAAAATCAATGGTAAATTTCCTAAACTATCGCGTGGTATTATGAAAAAACAGGGTGCTACTGTGAATGGACGATATAATCAAGACTTAAATCCGAATATGATTTTAATGGAAGTGGGAGCAAATGAGAATACTATTGATGAGGTTCAAAACACAATAGAGGCAATCGCAAATATTATTACGGAGAAATTAAACGGACAATGAAAAAAGAAGACAAGGTAAAAATATATAAACGGACGTTTAAGTATTTTATGATTGCCGCTTTTATTACTTTTCTAACGTTATATTTATCTCAAGAAACAGGGTATTATGAATATGATATGCAACAAAAAACAAGTTACACCAAACAACAAATCGAACGATTTGAAAAAGACATCGCAGCTGGTAAGAAAGTAGATATCGAATCTTATTTAGAACAACCAGATAGAAACTATGGAAATCACATGTCAGATTTAGGATATAGTATTTCATCAAAAATTGGAATGGGTGTCAAGTTTGGTGTTGATAAATTATTTGGAATGTTAAATAAGATGGTAGATGAATAGTTGTAAATAAAAGGAAAACATGATAAACTAATGTCAAGTTGGTGAGAGAAATGAATTTAAAAGAAATATTAAAAACAAGAGACATGAGTTATTACTCAGAAATCATTCAAGATATGGTTCAAAGAGAAGAAGAATTAGATAGTGCTATTTTAATACAGAAGAAGAGAAATGATACATTATATGAATTTTATAAACAATTTTATGATGATCCTCAAGAGGATTATTTGAAAGTTGTCAATTTGGAAAAAGAGTTTTATGATAAAACAAAAGAACTTCGTAAAAATGATGATTTATTACCTTTCGAAAAACTATATTTTGATATGTATGATTCTATGTATATGAAAGGATTGGAATATCTAATCCAAGATTTTAAAACTGTAGATTTAAATATTATTCTTCCAAGAGAAGATACTGATGTATTAACAGAGGAAGAAAAGCAATTATATTATGCGGCATTGATTTATGAAAATGGACTTCTAAGACAACGTGTTGAGGCAATTAATGGAACTGTTCTAGCATTCTTACTTGCAGATTACGGTAGAATTTCAAAGACATCAAAAACAAAATTATTAAATATTTTGAAAGAAGAAAAACTTCGCCCTGGGGTCTATGATAATGTGAAAATGCAACTTGATGAATTCCAAAAATAAGAACATGAACTTTGATTTCATGTTTTTTTTATGTAAATAACCTGTTGCAAAAAGAAAATATTTGATATAATGAATAAAGATAAAACTAAAGGAAGTGTTGTAAAATGTATGTTAGCTTAGTATTACCATGGGGGGGGTATTTAAGTAATAAATATAATACCCTAATCAGAAAGTTTGGAAAACCAAAGGATAAAACTATCGTTTTCATAGTGGAAACGATTTTTTTGCGTATTGTATATTCCATGAAATTAGACCACATAATAAGTTAGAAAAAGATATAGAAATCAAGGCTTTTTTCTGATAGAATGAGTCTGAATAAGATACTCTTGAGCAGTAAGGAAAGAGGAGAATTACATGAGAAGAAAAAGATATAATAAATACGTATATATGATTTTGTTACTTGGTACTTTTGTGTATATGGCAGTAGGATATTCTATACTAACTCAAATTGTAAAGATAGAAGGAACGGCAAGTATCTCATCTACATGGAATATCTTATTTACAAAGATAGAAGAAAAGAGGATGCATCTAGCAACAACAAAAACTCCGCCAATCATAACAGATGGAACAAAAGCAACAATAGATGTTGAACTCGATGAACCAGGTTCCCAAGCAGTCTATGAAGTAACAGTCGCAAATAGAGGAACTTTGGATGCAGTTGTAAAAGATATCAAGGGAGTAAAAGAGGTAAATGAAAAAGCTCCAAAAGCAATTCAGTTTTATATCAATGGAATTGTCGTAGGTGATTCACTCAATGTGAATCAAGAAAAAACATTTGAAGTTGTAGTGACATGGAATAAGGAAATCGAAAGTACGAGTGAAATTTCAAAAGAGATATCATTTACAATTGATTTTGGACAGAAAGCATCAGAAAATGTTGAAAGACCAAGTATGAGTATTCCAACTTATACTATGGATATCGATAATACCCTTTGGTCAAGAGAAAAGAATGTAACCATTCATTATCCAGAGGGAGAGGGATATAGCTATCAATACTCATTAGATGAAGGACTTACTTGGAAGATAACACCAAGTAAAGAATATACAGTGAAATTTGAAAAAGAAGGAAGCATTATTGGAAGAGTCAGTGATGGAAAGAGTAGTTTAACAGGGGAATTACAAAGAGTTGTTAATATAGAAAGAAATGTACCAGAGGCAGTAGTAAATGGAAATACAGATGCATGGAGTACTTC